>JAZFTL010000429.1:0-3316 GCA_036446675.1 Thermoanaerobaculia bacterium | reverse complement strand
CGCAACGCGCTGCGCGAGCTCGCCAAGTAATGGTGTGACGGTGTAGTGAGTTGAAAGAACCTCGCTGGCTTTCACGCTCGGTCGTAGGCATCATCCACACCAACCAGATACGCGACCACGGCGGCAGTTTCGGAGTTCGGGAGGAGGGGCTGATCGAATCTGCATTGGATCGACCCCGGAATAGGTGGGCATACGAGCAGAGCACTGATCTTGCTGGTCTTGCTGCAGCCTACGGTTACGGTCTCGTCGCGAATCACGGATTTGTAGACGGTAACAAGAGGGTGGCGTTCATGGCCGCCTATACCTTCCTGGGTATCAATGACCATGACCTGGATGTCCCCGAACCTGAGGTCGTTCGGGTAATGCTCGACTTGGCTGAGTCGAATCTAACCGAATCCAAATTTGCCGATTGGATTCGAGAACGCTGGACTCCTACCAAGTAAAAACCCCGTGCCGGGGAGGGAGCCGACACGGGGGAGGAGAGGGAGTTAATGAAGACTTTCGGAGAAGAACTCCGGGGTGGACCCAACTCCCACTGAGGCCCACCTCACTATGTAGTAACGTCGTAGAGGGGCGATTGGATTCCCGGTTCGCAAAAATAAGTAAAACTCGAGTGGCCTGGGTGCCGGTCGAAGCGGTGAGTTTGAAGGCAGATTCTGGTGAAAGAGCCTAGTTTGAGAGTATTCATCACCGGTGCCACCGGCTATATCGGATCGGCGTTAGCCCGTCGGTTGATTGAAGACGGACATCAGCTGACCGCGCTTGTCCGGTCTGCGAGTCGCACCGCGAGTCTCGAGGCACTTGGAGTACGCTGCGTCGTCGGCGACATTACCGATCGCTACTCGATGCGCGAGGGGATGTCGGGGGCGGACTGGGTCATCCATGCGGCGGCCGAGTTGGATCTGGATGCCGATCCACAAAAGATTCGGTCTATCAATGTAGCCGGAAGTGAGAACGTCGCCTCGTTGGCGTTCAAATTGGGCGTGGGTCGATTGATGTCGATATCCTCGGTCGCCTACTTTGGTGGGAGCCCCGCCGATGGGTCTCCGGCCAATGAGACGGCTGTTCCCATTGAGCCATTCCCCACCCACTACAGTGCTGCAAAGCATGCCGGCGAGCAGGCGATTCAGCGTTGGGCCGCGCAAGGGCTCGAGGTGGTCACCATCTACCCGAGCCTGGTCTATGGGCCGCCGGGAAAAAAGCAGGGGGCCAATGCTGTTTTGCGGGCGATTCTCAAGGGCCGTCTCCCAGTGCTGGTAGCCGGCCATCGAATCACCACATGGATCTATCTGGACGATCTGGTTGAAGGAATTGTCTTGGCCTTGAATCGAGCCGAGGCCGGCGACAAATTCTTGCTGGCGGGTGACCGAGCCGATTTGGCGACGGTGGTCCGGAAGGTATGTCAGATCGGAGAAGTCGCACCGCCGAAGTTCGAGTTGCCGTTGAGAGTGGCCCAAATCTTAGGACGTGTTGCGGCACCTTACTTTAGATGGCGGGGCTATCGATCACCACTGTCCCAGGAGCAGCTTCGAAGCCTCACGCGCCACTGGAGTTTCGAAGACTCCTATGCCCGGGAGAAACTCAGTTGGTCCCCTCGAAGTCTCGATGAAGGGCTTCCACCGGCCATCAGACACCTGCTGAATTCCTGAGTATCAACCGGATAACCGAGGACTCGCTGTGGTCTTGACTAAGACCGTTCATCGCACGAAACTCGAGAGACGAACCGATGCAGCCGGACCTCCGAAGGGTCGATGATGTTGACGACTGATGGACTGCAGTTCTGGGGCTTTGTCGAGTCGCCGAGCTCTGAAGCGCAGTTCTATTGGAGCCTGCTCGCGATTTGGGCGGTGCTTGGCCTCATAGCCCTCGTCTTATTGCTGATCATGCCTGCTCCGTATGGCAGGTTTGCCCCGAGGGACTCAAAGAGCGCCACGAGTCGCAGGGGGGTGCCAAGCAAGATTGCTTGGGCCGTCATGGAATCTCCGACGGTCTGGGTCTTCGGGTTGATCTTCTTTCTGAGCTCCAGGAAGGGGATCGTTCCGATCACTTTTTTTCTCCTCTGGAATTGCCACTATCTCTATCGTTCGGTGCTCTACCCGCTGCGGCTGCGGAGCCGGCGGAGAGTGCCGGGCTACATCGTCGGCTGCGCCCTGCTGTTCAATTCGATCAACGCCTACTTGCAAGCGGGCTTTCTCTTTCGCCTAGCGGTTCCGTATCCTCGACAATGGTTGGGAGATCCGAGGTTCTGGATTGGAGGCGTACTCTTCGCACTCGGATTCGCGACCCACGTTTGGGCGGATGGAAAGTTACGCCGGTTGCGCAGTGACCAACGTAGCGGGTATGAAATTCCGCACGGTGGCCTATTTGAGTGGGTGAGCTGCCCCAATTATCTCGGCGAACTCATCCAGTGGGTCGGCTGGGCCGTACTTACCTGGTCGGCCGGCGGTTTGGTGTTCGCTTGGTGGACATTCGCGAATCTCCTTCCGAGGGCCTTGGCGTATCAAGCGTGGTACAGAGATCGATTCGCTGACTACCCAAGAGAGCGCAAGGCGATTCTACCTTTCGTCATTTGATATTCGGTTCGACGGGGATACAATAACGGTGTGTAGAAAGCATTGAAACCCGTGACTCTAGGTCATGACTGGTCTTGAGCAGAAGAGCTGATACGAACGGTTAATAAGCGTTGTGGAGCGACGGATGAAGACTGCGAAACTGATCATCGAAGGGCAAGAGCTGGAATTCCCGATCACCGTTGGAAGTGAGGGCGAGATCGGAATCGACGTTCGTGCCCTCCGGTCCCAGACCGGTGCTATTACTTTGGATCCAGGCTACGGGAACACCGGTTCGTGTCTTAGCGCGATCACTTTCATTGACGGTGAAAAGGGAATATTGCGGTACCGCGGATACCCGATTGAGCAGATCGCTGCCTCCGCCAGTTTCGCAGAGGTCAGTTTTCTTCTGGTCTACGGTCACCTGCCAAATCGTCAGGAGTACGATAGTTTTCGCGAAGAGTCGACGCGTCACACCCTGATTCACGAAGACATGAAGAAGTTTTTCGAAGGCTATTCGCTTACCGCTCACCCTATGGCGATTCTGTCTGCGATGGTAGCAGCTCTTTCGGCGTACTACCGCGACACCCGGACCGACGAAGACGTCAATCTAAACATCGTTCGACTGTTGGCCAAGGCCGCCACCATCGCGGCCTTTTCGTACAAGAAGTCCATCGGCCAACCCTTTGTCTATCCACGCAATGACTTGAGCTATACCCAGAACTTCATTCACATGATGTTCGCGGTTCCTTCCGAGCCCTTCGAAG
>JAZFTL010000428.1:0-3631 GCA_036446675.1 Thermoanaerobaculia bacterium | reverse complement strand
AAAGACCCTGTGAAGTTTCGGCAGATCGTATCGGCGGCAGATGCGGAGGGGTTGGATCGGTTGGTTATACAGCACCTCGGTGAGATGACCGTCGAGGCCGCTCTCACCGCGATGCGGAATCCGTACGCGAGTCGACAGGTCGTCGAGAAACTGTGCTCAAACCCAAGTCTGTTGAGATCTCCTGTGTTCCGGAGGGAGGTTGTGGCGCATCGAGCAGCAGCGGAAGTTCGGGCGCTCAGGCTGCTCCCGGGCCTGGGCTGGCGGGATCTGGTAGATATCATCGGCAATGTTCGGATTCGACCGACTGTACGGCGTGCGGCTACGCTGCAGATCTCGGGTCGACTGCCTGGTCTTGCGGTTGGGGAGAGGGTGGTCATCGCTCGGCGCGCCAGCCCCGATCTTATTAGGCGAGTGCGTGGCGACGTGAACCACCGTGTGATCGCGGCCTTGCTCGAGAATCCCAAACTGACTGAGTTCCTGCTGATGCCTTTAATGAACGATCCGGCAACGCCTCCCGAAGTTCTCCGACAGATAGCTGATCATTCGCTCTGGAACAGCCGGAGGTCGGTCCAACGGGCGCTTTGCCGTAATCCGAGGACTCCTGCCGCGAGTGCCAGTGCATTCCTGGCGACCATCGGGAAGCGCGATCTGGGCGCGGTTGTGGGTGACGATAGGATTGCCGATGCGGTGCGAGCAAAGGCGCGAGCCCTTCTGGGCGACGGCGGACAGCGCAGGCCCGATTCGTCTTCAAGTTGACCCTGTCTTCTCGACTGATTAGAGTAGCTTTTAGTGTTGAACATCGGCTAGCTGAGCCAGTGACAACATATACCCGATCGAGCGGAGTATTGAGCCGGCGGCGGCGGCCGATGAATCTATGAAATTGCAGACACGGTCAAGCTCTTCACCGCGCCGAATAAATGACGGTGCCAGCGTGGCAGAGGTGTCATTCGGCACCTGGTTGAGGCGCCATCGGGAGCTGCGTGAAGTCGCCTTGTCGGAAATAGCAGCGGTCACGAAGATTAGTATTCGTTACCTGGAGGCTCTCGAGGAAGATCGATTCGATGTGCTGCCGGCACCCGTATTTGCGAAGGGGTTTCTGCGAGAATACGCCAAATATGTGGGACTGGACCCCGATGACGTAGTCAATTCATACATTACAGCCCAGTTGCAGGCGGCCCCGGAAGAAGCGGAGCAAGATTCATATGGATCCAAGCGCCCCGGGGTCAGAAAGTTTCCTTTGGCTCTTCTCGTTGTTGCTGCAATGCTGGTGGTTGGACTTGTAACAGGCCTGTTGATTTACGGGACCAGAGACCGCACCAAGCCGGCCGAGGCTCCTTTGCTGCGAGAGTCTTCGGTCGTCGCTCCGAGGACCGAAATCGTGCCGGAGCCGGCTGCGTCGAGCCAATACCCGAGTCCGCTAAATGTAACGCTCGACTTCGTGGAGAATTGTTGGGTGGAGGCTACGGTAGACGGGAGGCGTCGGATCAGTGAGCTCCGAGTTCATGGTGACTCGCTGCAGCTCGCGGCGCAGACTCGGGTCTTGCTGACCTTGGGTAACCCCCAGGGTGTTGAAATTGAAGTGAACGGAATTGCCTACGACCCTGTCTTCGCCACTGGCAGGGTCGCTCGGAATCTCGAGATCGATCTCGATCTTCTCCGTGAGCTCGAAGGTCCCCGATAGTGCCAGAGCACGATGCACTGGCTGCTCTAGTACAGGGGGTTAGGGATGGCGGCAATGTGCGGCTCCAAAGGCTCGCCGCGGAGGGTTCGTTACCGTTACCGCCGTTAGAAATCATTTCACTCCAGGTTGAACTGGCTTCCGGTGCCGACCAGTCCATTGCTGCGGTCGCTGTCGAGTCGCTGCGAGTACTTGAACCAACGATTGCCGCCGCTGTGATCGGCGAGTCGAGTACAGCGGATATCGCGGAATTCCTGGCCAGGGTGCACCACCATCCGGTCGTTCTGGAAGCGGTCATCCGGAGGCGTGATGTTCCCCACAAGGTATTGGCGGAACTGGCGCCCAGTTTGTCGGCGCCCCTGCAGGAAGCGCTGTTGGTCCGTCAGGATGCGATCGTCGAGGCGCCGGAGATTCTGGACGCGCTGGAAAGCAATCCAAACCTGGCTGGCTTTGCCCGTCGGCGAATCGATGAGTACCGTGAGCATCTTATCGACCGACCTGCGGCAGCCGTGCTACCTGAGGATTCTACCAGCGATGAAGCGATCGACCGGATCTCCGACGGGGATCTCGAGCAGGCGATCGCAGAGGTCAAGGAAACGAAGCCCGCCGGAGAGATCGACGAAATGACCGGACTATCTGAGGCCCAAGTAAGACTCTTGACCTTACCGATGCGATTGAAGCTGAGTAGAGGTGCAACCCCGGGCATTAGAAGCCTCTTGATTAGAGATCCCAACCCGATGGTGGCCATGTCGGTACTGAACTATAATCCGTTTTCCGATTCCGAAATCGAATTGGTCGCCAAAAGCCGCGTGGTCGTTGAGGAAGTCCTGGCGGCCATCGGGAAGAAGCGTCAATGGATTCGAAAGTACAACGTGACGCGCGCTTTGGTGGGCAATCCTCGGACTCCAGTAGGCCTAGCGATACGCCTTGCGGCGAGTCTCTCGGTGCGCGATTTGAAGGCCTATTCGAGGGATCGGCAGATACCAGATGCAGTTAGGACTAGGGCGAAACAACTGTATAAGCTAAAATTCAGGTAGCGGAGGCGAATCATGATCGTCGATTACTATGCGATTCTCGGCTTGCCTCGAACGGCTAGCGATAAGGAGATTAAGGTGAGGTTTATCGAACTGGCTCGTGAACGCCATCCAGATCGCTACCAGGGTGCCAAGAAGGTGACAGCGGAAGCGGAATTCCAGGGGATTACCGAAGCGTTTAACGTTCTCAAAGATCCCGCACGCCGTCGTAACGTAGATCAGCTCTTGGCGCAGCCGCAGGGCGCACAGGCCAGTGAAGCGGCCCAAATCAGTAAAGCTTATGTGACTCGCGGCATTGAGGCATACCAGAAGAAGAGGTTTCCAGAGGCCTTGGACATGTGTACACGAGCCACGGAGCAAGACCCGGACAATGCCAGGGCCTGGTACTACTTGGCGATGATTCGCGGCCGGCAGGAACGGTGGACTCGTCAAGCGGTGCAGGCGATCAGTCGGGCGTGTGAGCTCGATAGCATGAATCCGACCTACCTCAAGCTCAGTGGACGCCTTCATCTGTTAGCGGGAATGCATCAAAAGGCTAAGAAGTTTTATGATGAAGCGCTCAATTGGGGTGGGGACGACCCCGAAGTCCTCAATGCTCTGGCCGACTTGGAAAAGTCTAAAAAGGACAAGACACGTTCTTTCTTCGGAGGTTAGGATCAGGCATGCGAGTTGAAGTGACCGGTCTGTCCGATATAGGGCGTTCCAGACGTCAGAACGAGGACTCGTTTGAGGTGGACTCGAAACGAGGCTTTTGTCTGGTGGCTGATGGAATGGGCGGGCATGGCAATGGCGAAGTGGCGTCGGCGATCGCTGTGGACACGATACGAGACTACCTGTTGGGTCAAACCAAGCACCCCGCTTCTTCGTTAGACACAGGCCAAGATACCGACGAGTTCGTTACGCCGGTGATGATGATGAG
>JAZFTL010000427.1:0-8505 GCA_036446675.1 Thermoanaerobaculia bacterium | reverse complement strand
GATCGCGTCGGGCATATACATCATGTCCAAGCGGGTGTTCGAGCGAAGAAAGCAGGTGTAGTGGCCGTGCCTGATCGCTTCGAAAAAAATCTCGACTGCATAGTCGGTGGTACCTCCACCGGGAGGGGCGGTGTGCGAGATTAGACCAGGGAAGCGAACTCCGCGCGTGTCCAATCCAAACCTCGCGTGATAATAGTCGCACAGCAACTCGCCCGCGACCTTGGTCACTCCATACATCGTCGTCGGTCGCTCGATGGTGTCCTGCGGGGTAGCCTGACGGGGGGTAGTCGGTCCGAAGGCGCCGATCGAACTGGGAAAGAAGACCGCACATCGGTTCTGCCGAGCAACCTCCAGAATTTTGTACAGCCCTCCAAGGTTCACTTCCCACGCAACTCGGGGAGTATCTTCAGCGACGGCCGACAAAAGAGAGGCGAGATGATAGATGGTGCCTACCTCGTAGCTCCGCACAACTTCTTGAATCTGCCGCAGGCTAGTGCAATCCACAACCTCGAAAGGGGGCTCCGGATGGCGGTCACCTTGACGACCCATACGAATATCAGAAGCCACAACCCGATCCGAGCCATACCGGCGCCTGAGTTCCGGCACAAGCTCGGCGCCAATTTGGCCGAGGGCGCCGGTTACCAGAATAGCTCGATCAGGAGAGGTCATTGGGCTGGATCGCTAGGTCACTCGAGAGGTAACAGCGCCAATCGTATCTATCTGTATCGCTATCGGCAACACCCAAAAGAACGACTCTCGCGTTCGATCCTTTTGATAGAGTTCACTCAATGAAGAAATGGCTCTTACGTGTCTCGGTAGTCGCGATTTCAGTCGTCGCTCTTTTCCTTCTAAGAACCACTTTCTTCGCACCGGAGGAGCTGGTCGTCGAAGTTCAGGAGGTCGGTCTGGGCAGGGTCGAATCGACGATCACCAATTCACGCGCTGGGTCGGTTAGAGCTCGAAACCGAGCTAAGCTGTCACCGGAGATCGGGGGATATGTCGTAGAGATCAGCCACCGAGAGGGAGAATCCGTGGAAGCAGGAGATGTCCTCCTTCGACTCAACAACAGCTCTCAGCTCGCCCTCTTGGAGCTCCGGCGCAGAGAGCAGGACACAGCCAATGCCGAAAAGAATCGTTCTTGCCTCGCCGCGGATCGTGCCGGCCGCGAGCTTCGCCGCATGGAGCAGCTGGCAGACGACGAGATTGTGTCCGCCGACGTCCTCGACGGCTTTTCCAGTGCCAGTCAAACCGCCGAAGCCGCCTGCCAAGCGGCCACGGCCAATGTCGCAAGAGCCCGGGCCGCAGCTACAGTCGCGCGCATCGAGCTCAACAAGACCGTATTGCGAGCACCGTTCGCCGGAGTGGTGGCCGAGGTTTCGATCGAGATCGGAGAGTGGACCACCCCATCACCTCCGGCCCTGCCGGTGCCACCGGTTATTGATGTCCTTGATCCCGAGTCGATCTATGTTTCTGCACCGATGGACGAGATAGACTCGGCCAAAATTCGAGTGGGTCAGCCGGCGCGCATCACCGTAGATTCTTATCGTGATCTCCGACTCGAGGGGCGGGTCAGCCGTATATCGCCATACGTGCTTGATCTTCAAGAGCAAAACCGAACGGTGGAGGTTGAGGTTGAATTCATCGACGATGAATTCGCCGCTAATCTGCTACCGGGAACCTCTGCCGACGTCGAGATCATACTTGAAGTCAACGATGGGGTGATTCGCATTCCCACCTCCGCCCTCATGGAGGGTAGCCGGGTATTGGTTCTCGTGGACCGTGTTCTGGAGGAGAGAACCGTCGAAATCGGACTTCGCAACTGGGACTTCAGCGAGATCCTCAACGGCATTGAGGAACGTGAGCTCCTCGTGACCTCGCTCGATCGCCCGGAAGTCAAGGCTGGAGCTAGGGCAGTACTGGACGGAAGATAGTTGGACGGCAACCTAGAACCTGGTCCGTGATTCGACTCGATAACATTCATCGAACCTTCCAGGTGGGTACTCAGGAAGTGCGGGCATTGGTCGATGTCACTGAAGAGATCGCCGCGGGCGAACACGTCGCCATTATGGGCCCCTCGGGCTCCGGCAAGTCGACTCTGCTCAACTTGATCGGATGTCTAGATAAGCCCACTCTGGGAAGCTATTCTCTCAACGGACGAGAGATCGCTACTCTCAGTGAGTCTGAACTGACCGCGATCCGCCGCCACGAAATCGGCTTTGTCTTTCAATTTTTCCATCTAGTGCCTCGGCTTACGGCTGTAGGCAACATCGAGCTGCCGATGGTTTTCGCCGGAATTCCGCGCCGAGAACGCCGGCAGAGAGCCTCCCAAGCACTCGACGCCGTAGGGCTGTCCGATCGAGCTGAGCATCGACCGGACCAGCTGTCGGGCGGCGAGCGGCAGCGCGTGGCTCTGGCTCGGTCTACAGTGATGAATCCCACGATTCTGCTGGCTGACGAGCCGACCGGAAATCTCGACTCAAAATCCGGTGGAGTCGTGCTCGACCTCCTCGGTCAGATGAACGCGGCAGGGCTTACACTCATCGTGGTGACCCATGATCCGATAGTGGCCCAACGCGCCGACCGAGTGCTTCTGTTGCAAGACGGGCGCATTCGCAAGCGCGTCAAGTCTTCTGCAATCGCCGAGATCCTGCAGTTCTTGGCCGACGGAGGCGACACGTGACACCAATGAGCCTGCTCAAGTACTCGTTGGCCAGCCTCAGCGGCAATCGGTTGCGCACTGGGCTGAGTCTGGTCGGAGTCATGATCGGGGTCGCTGCCGTTCTGGTTCTCACCGCCCTCGGCGAGGGCGCTCGCCGCTATGTGACCGACCAATTCTCGAGCCTGGGCACCAACCTTCTAGTGGTTCTTCCCGGGAAGACCGAGACTTCCGGCCTTGTCGGCTTCGGCGGCATACCGAATGATCTGACCCTGCTCGATGCCCAGGCCGTCGCCCGGGGAACTCGTGCCGCCGAAAGGGTGGCTCCACTGTCTATGGGCACAGAGGAGATCGAGTACCGCGCTCGACGGCGACAGGTCGCAATCATTGGTACGACCGCGGAATACCAGCCGGCCAGGCAGTTGGTCGTCGAGAAAGGTGAGTTTCTTCCCGCAGGTGACTGGACCCGCGGCTCTCCGGTTGTGGTCTTGGGTCAGAAGGCCGCAGCTGAGCTATTTGGCGCCGAGTCCCCGGTGGGCAAGGTCATCCGGGTCGGAGAGTGGCGGATTCGAGTCATTGGAGTCTTAGCTCGTCAAGGCGTCAAAATGGGCCTCGATTTCGACGACATAGCAATCATCCCGGTGGCCACCGGAATGCAGATGTTCAATCGGAGTTCGCTATTCCGGATTCTCGTTCAGACGTATGCCCATGCCGATCTCGAAGAGGCTAAGAAGACGGTGCGCTCGATTCTGACGGAACGTCACGAAGAGGAAGACATTACCGTCATCACTCAAGACGCCGTACTTGCGACATTCTCTTCGATTCTGCGAGTTCTCACTCTGGCTCTCGCTGCAATTGCTGCTGTCTCACTCTCGGTAGCCGGCATCGGAATCATGAATGTGATGTTGGTATCGGTCTCCGAGCGCACTCGAGAAATCGGACTCCTAAAGGCATTGGGGGTGGCTAGAGGGCAAATCCTTGCAGTCTTTCTAGCGGAGGCCGGCCTCATCTCGACGATTGGAGGTCTGCTCGGCCTCAGCCTGGGATGGGCCCTCGTCCAGATCCTCCTGCAAGTTTTTCCGGCTCTCCCTGCCAGGTCACCAACTTGGGCGGTAGTTGCAGCCTTCGTAACCTCGGTAGCAGTAGGCCTTGTTTTCGGAATACTCCCAGCCCGTCGGGCAACGAAGCTCGACCCAATCGAGGCCCTCAGTCGGCGCTAGGAATGGCAGACGATCCATGACTGAGCTCATCGTACTTGCTTTCCAAGCGGTCGTGGCCCATCGGTTACGCACTTTCCTTTCGATGATCGGAATCGCCATTGGAGTCACTTCGGTAGTGTTGCTGACCTCTATCGGAGAGGGAACCCGACTCTACATTGTCAATCAGTTCTCGCAATTCGGCACCAATCTGCTGGCCATCGCTCCCGGCAAAGCCGAAACTCTCGGCATTCCAGGAGCCCTTGGCGGAACAACTCACAAACTCACCATTGACGATGCCGAGGCGATCGCCAAGTTGCCTCGTGTGGAAGCCACCATGCCGATCTGCTTCGGGACGGCACGCGTCGAGGCCGGCAATCGTGGCCGCAGTGTGTTCGTCTATGGGGTGACTCCCAGTGCACCCATTATTTGGCAGTGGGGTGTCCGCGTCGGTTCGTACTGGCCGAGTTCCGACCCTCGCCGTCGGGCGTCGATGGCAGTTCTCGGGCCGAAACTCAAGAATGAACTATTCGATGACCAAAATCCTCTCGGTAAGTTCGTGCGCATTGGAGGGACCCGGTTTAGAGTCGTTGGGCTGATGGAACCTAAAGGGCAACTCCTGGGATTTGATCTTGACGACTCCGCTTATATTCCTGTCGCCTCTGCCCTGAAGATCTTCAATACCGACGAGGTCAACGAGATCGATGTGCTCTTCAGCCACTCCAGCATGGTCGACACCGTCATCGCAGATATTCGGTCGCTCCTTACGGAGCGGCATCGCGGCAAGGAAGACTTTACGATTACCTCACAGGCAGCCATGCTCGATGTCTTCGGCAATGTCATGCAAGTGATCACCGCCTCGGTGAGCGCAATCGCAGCGATCTCGCTTCTGGTCGGGGCCATCGGCATTTTGACGATGATGTGGATCTCGGTCGGTGAGCGCACTCACGAAATTGGACTCATCCGGTCTCTCGGAGCGACTCGCCGGCAAGTCCAGTGGCTCTTTCTCACCGAAGCCGCCATCATCTCGACCCTTGGAGGGCTAGCGGGGTTGGCCTTTGGATTGGCGGTCTGTGCTTTGCTGCGCCAGGCGATCCCAGGACTCCCAATTCAAACGCCTACGGTTTACGCCGTCGCCGCGGTTGTCTTCAGCCTGGCCACGGGCATCATCTCTGGGGTCGCCCCAGCGAATCGAGCCGCAGCGCTCGAACCGGTCACCGCACTGCGGGCAGAGTAAAAAGCTGATTCAGAGCGAATCTTCCGTCCACTGGCGAGCCGAGTAACGCCAAACCTTCAAGTCCGAAGGCCAGCACTGCGGGGCCATTCCGGCTTTGATCTTCAGCTGCCTCAGAAAATCAGTAGGATCCGGAATGCTCTTCCATACAGATGGCAGAAAGGTGCCGCGACCGCTATCCGACTCCATGACCAGGCCATCCCTATTGGGCTGAATTTGCTGCAACAGTTCGCCCTCGGTTGCACACTGAATCCTCTCCAGCGGAGAAATTTCCGATACTTCGATGGAGGTAAGCTCGAGCTCCCGGCGCTGCAGGGGTGAAAACCTGCCATCTCGCGTCGCAGCGGCGACTGCATTCAGCCGGACGTCGTCGATCAATGATCGATAGGGGATCACCGTCCCGATGCACCCTCGCAACCGATTGCGCGTCCTGAGAGTGACGAAGGCAGCACCCGGTTTCTTCAGCCAAGCGCCCTCCGCGACTGGTGGCTTTACACCGAGTAGCTTCTCAGCCAAGGCTCCACGGGCGATCGAGAGGAGACGTCTCCCCCGCTCTTCAGTCGATGTATGAATCACTCTTTGAGTTTCCGATCGAAGGCAAACGCGCCGTAGCCTACCACTTGCTCGAAATCTCCAGAGGCCGCGCTCGAATTACGCAGGTCCAGCAATCGAGGCACCAGTCCCCCAGTCTGACCGGCGCATAGGAGACCGTTGATTGGAACGGCCCCACAAGCCTCGTGAGGCTCGAGAGGGTAGTCCAGGCTCAAGATACGTTCGGCGGTCGCCCGATCTACCACCTGGGCCTCGGCGTCCGGCAAATAGTGAGATAGATCCGAGCTGACCACGACTCGAGTTCCCGGCAGACTCCAGGCTACTCTGAGCACCTCCGCCACCTCTTCTGGAGTCGCCATGCCCACTACCAAAGGCAAGAGTCGAAACTCGCCGAGTATCGTTTGCAGAAAGGGCAGCTCGACTTCCAGAGAGTGTTCCATCGCATGTGCCGCCGCGTTGACCGAGATCTGCGGCAGAAGCGTCATGAGCTCGACCAGCTCGCGATCAATCGGAATCGATCCCAGCGGAGTTTGAAACGCGTCACAGCCCGGCAGGGCCAGTCCTCGCAACCGTACCCGATGTGACGGGCCGATGACCACAACCCGCTCGATCCTATCTTCCGAGTCTCGAAACTCTTCAAAGGCGATCCCAGCCGTCCTCCCTGAGTACCGGTAACCCGCATGAGGAGCAATGAGAGCAATGGGATCCTTTCGCGCGGCTCCCTTGGAGATCGCCGGACCCACCAGCTCCGCCAGAGATTGCTGCAACTCCTCCGGGTCAGACGGATAAAAAGACCCGGCAACCGCCGGACGACGCACGACGCTGTTTCCTTCGACTTTATTTCTCAACACTTTGCGCATTTCTTCGAGATCTTCAGCGAACTCCAAGCCTACCACTTCAAAGCGGGCGATCTCTTGCGGACTGGATTCTATGTGTGGCTGGATCATCGACGGAGAGTCTACCAACAGCGAAACCGGCACGCGAATCCGCTTCGACTGTCTTGGGCACCAGTCGAGTAACCGATGAGCTCGCGTTCCGGCTGGTGAATGGGTTGGCGAACACAAAGTAATTAGCCGTAGCAGATAGCTCTGCGAAGGCTCCGCCTAACACGCCTTGAGGATCCAGAGAATCCAGATCCAACATTTTCCCGCTCGTCGGGCCTGTAGTGAAAAGATCTTCTACCCTTATCGGTCGCCGTCCGAAGCCAGCGCTTCCTTTGTCCAGCGTCGTAGCACCAGAGGAGTCAACAGCGCCATGATGACTCCAGCGCCGAGACTGATGGCCGCAACCCGGCCAAAGAGCTGGTAGGTCGTGAGAGATCCGAACTGCCCACCGGCGATTCCTGCGAAAAGATTCCCCAGGGCGGTGCCCATAAACCAGATCCCCATCATCTGCCCTACCAGACGAGCGGGTGCCAATTTGGTCACACTCGACAGGCCCACGGGCGACAGACACAACTCACCACAGGTGTGGAAAAAGTAGGCTGCAACCAACCATCCCATGCTGACGTTGGCCGTATCTCCATCCGTGTAGGTCGCCGCCCAGACCATCACCAGAAACCCAACTCCCAATAGGGAAAGTCCCCAGGCAAATTTCCCTGGAATCGACAGATCGCGTGACCCCAACCTCTGCCACAGCACTCCAAACATAGGCGCCATGACGATAATGAAGATTGGGTTCACCGACTGCAACCAAGAGGTTGGCACCTCCCACCCCGCGAGATCACGATCTGTCAGACTATCGGCAAACAGGTTCATCGATGAGCTAGCCTGCTCGAACCCCGACCAGAATACCGCTGAGGTCACAAATAGCACGGCGATCATCGCTAGCCCCTTCTTCTCCACACCGGTCAGACCGGCAAAAAGAAAGTGATAAAGAAAGTAGGCCGCGGCAACTGAGACGATAAATACGCCGACCCCGGTAGCGACCTGTTCGCTGGTAAAGGAGAGCAAGCCGCTGCCGACGCCTACCCACACCAGTGCGATGAGAGTCACCAGAGCGCCGACACTGATCCAAAAACTCCTCGTGTCCCGTGAAACCTGCTCCGTCTCCGCAACTTTCAGATGTCCGGCCTCTCCGAGATATTTCCCGGTGGCCGTGTACTGGACTAAACCGATCACCATGCCGACTCCCGCTAAGGCGAAGCCTAGATGCCAGTTGACATTTTGCCCCAGGTAACCGCAAAAAAGCGGTCCGAGGAACGCCCCGACGTTGATCCCCATGTAGAAAATCGAAAAGCCGGCGTCGCGGCGCGCGCCGCCATCCGGGTAGAGCTCCCCGACGATCGTGCTGACGTTGGGCTTCAGCAAGCCGGTTCCAACAACAATGAGCAGCAGTCCGAGATAAAAGGTTGTCAGACTGGAAACGGCCAGGCTGAAGTGGCCGGCGGCGATAATGACCCCGCCGATAAACACCGCCCTCCGTGCCCCGATCAGCCGATCTGCGATCCAACCACCCGGCAATGCCAAGAGGTAGACGCCTGCCGTATAGAGACCCAGAATCGAGCCGCCCTTGGCAATCGAAAAGCCCAGACCACCCTCAGATGCGGTCGCCGTCATGAACAAGATCAATAGCGCCCGCAACCCGTAGAAGCTGAAACGCTCCCACATTTCGGTAAAAAACAGGGTCGACAGGCCTCGCGGTTGGCCGAACCACAGTTTATCGCTGGTCGAGTTGGAAGAGAGTTCTTGACTCATAAACGAGGACTCCGTGTTGAGAGATCGTGACGGCTAGAAGCCAAAAGTCGACCTTAGGATATGCGATCCGGCCGAACCCCGCAAGCAGATCGTTGCCGAGCCGCTTCGGAATCTCAGAGAATTGGTCGGGGCGAGAGGAATTGAACCTCCGGCCTCACGAACCCGAACCGT
>JAZFTL010000426.1:0-2154 GCA_036446675.1 Thermoanaerobaculia bacterium | reverse complement strand
TAGAGTTAGCGTTTGTCTTCAGAAGAGACAGTCGGGATGTTTCTGCGGCGTTCAACGGTCTGCGAAAGTGGTAATTCTCGACGTCTCGGGTTGCCTTGTTGGGTCCGACGATTTGGGCGTTCTTGCCGGCTTGAACTCCCCCATACGACTGCAGAAGGTTGGCCACCGATCGGTTCCCAGCGCCCAGCACCGAGAAGAGGTCTTCGACGTTGGGTAGGATCCACTCGAGTCCGTCCAGAGGGTTCGAGTTAATGAAATTTAGAGCTTCGATCTCAACTCCGATATCGTGCAAGACGCCGAAGAATCCGGAAGTACCCTGCTTGGCAGGATTCGCGATTGCTTGCATCGCGGCTGAGGTGTAGGGGGGGTCGCTGGTAAGAATCGCTTGTTGACCGGATCGAATGAGGTAATCCAGAACGGGAAGCTCACTGCGTGCCCGGCCGTACTGCACGAGACGCCAGTCACCGCAATCTAGAATCACCACCATCACCCTACGGTGACCGTCGGCTTCGGGCTGTTGAGGCTTGTATCGCGTTGGAAGTTCCCCGGCATCCTCGGGCTGAATGTCAATGTCAATGTGTACGATCGAGTTGGGAATCGGCCAGACCGTACCGGAAGCTTTAGCAACCCCCTCCTTGTTCGTAAGAACCCAACGTTGGGGGGCTGTTCCTAGAGCGCGATCTATTTCGAGTATTCCAGACGCCGGCAGGGTCAGTTTTTCGTAGTCTGAATTGATTCCCCAGCTGGGGGGGGCCGAGATCAACAGGTGATCTCCCGCCTCTCTTACCGGCGCGGAGAAGCGCAGCACTCCCCTTACCGAAGAGAGCAAGTCTTCGGAGAAGGTTCCCTGCAGCTGAGCCCGATAAATGTCCTCTCGGGTAAGGCCGCCGACCCGTCCCCGTTCATCTGCCACCTCGTCAAAGAGTTGCAAAGCCTCCTCGTATCGTTGGTAGACCACGAGACTTCCGACCGTCCTTATCATCAGAGTTTCCTTCAAGGAAGGGTCGTCTAGTTCATCTCGAAATTCCAAAGCCTCTAGTAGAAGGTCTAAGGTGTCCCTGTCGGGGTCTCGTAGACCGTAGATACTCAGACTCAAAGCGTAGGCTGCTTTTGGATAATAGGGGTCGGATCTGGACTCCTCCCACTGCTGATACAGTTCTCTTAGTTCACTGATTCGCCCGAGTCCGGCAAGGGCAGCGAGTTTTTGGTTATACCACGCTTCCACCAGCAGAGTGCCCTCCGGAGGCGGCAGCGGCTCCAGGAGATCTAAGACTCGATTCCAGTCCTTGCGCTTGAGCAGGCTTTTTCGAATATGGGCCTTGAGGTAGGGGGCTGCCGGGCCCATAGAAGGCAGCCTCGCTTCCATCTCCTGCATGACCAGCTCTTCGTCTTCGATAGTGACGCGAAGGGCAAGCTCTCTCTCCAATAGAATCCGGTTCGTCGGATACTGAATCGCCCCGCGATGAGCGAGTTCCGCGGCCTGAGGGAGTGCCCCCTTTTCTAACCGGCGTTCCACGAGGGCCAGGGTAAGCAGCGGCAGAGGCAGCCATCTACCCACCTCGTCTTGCTTCAGGACCGCTTCCATGAAGTCGACGCACTCCACGGGTCGTCCCGTCTGCATCAGGCCGATGCACCGACAGTCGGCAGCACGAAGCGCGGCCGGATCGGTGCCTATCAGGCCCTCGCTGAGATCAACCGCGGCGGCCCAGTCGTTGTTCCGGACCGCTTCACAAGTGGCTTGGGACGCTTGGAGTAGGTCGACCCGGCGAGCACTCCGAGTCCACACGAAGATAGCTATTGCTACCAGAGCCAACAGAATCACACCCTGAACCGCCGGTCGTCTCACCGCGGAGAGTCCACCGATAGCTCGAGTTTCAATTGGTAGAGGTCCCCGACACGCTTTCCAGTGATCTGTGCCGTGGTCCACGAGTAGGACGATTGCGAGCGAGAATCGTCAGCTAGCGGCGCGGCACTGAGAATCCGATCGGTCTTCGCAACACGATCGAACTCTACTCTGGCCGAGCTTGCCGTCGCTGGTACCTGATCTGGTGAGGGTTGAGCCAGGGCGAGCTCCATACTCGCAGGGTTCCACCCTACAATCAGCGACCTGTCGGTTGCGACGTAACAAGGAGCCAGGTTCGGCATGACCCGCAA
>JAZFTL010000425.1:0-6526 GCA_036446675.1 Thermoanaerobaculia bacterium | reverse complement strand
TTAGCGCCATGGGGAGTGCGCCAAGTCCGAGTAGCACTGCGAACCAGAGCGTCGCAGCGCGAATCACCAAGGTCGCAGACGCCGCCGCGGCAGGTTCCATTCCCTGGAAACCGAGCAGCATTGCGAGCGCCCCTTCAGAGGCCAGCAAACCACCTGGAATCATCGATGCAGCACCAACAAAGGTAGAGGCGCTGTACGTGAATACGCCGCTCATCCAGCTTGTCGCCGGATCGTATGAGCGAGCGACGATTCCGAATCCGATCCCCTCAGCGCCCCAAGCCAGGACGGAGAGCAAGAGCGAAGAAGCCAGAAGCCGCGGCCTTTGAAGAGTCAGCAGATGATCATGGACGTCGGCCAGCAGGTGGGCCTTACCTCCAAGCCATGGAACCAGAGACAACAGTCGAATCAGCCATTTCGCGGCTCGCGACCAGGCCAGCAGAAGAAAACCCAGACCACTGGCCACGAGGCAAAGCAAGGTTATCCAACCTCCTCCGGGAAAGGCCAAAGCCCCGATTCCGGTCAGAATGATAATTCCCAAGAGATCGCTCACCCTCTCGCCGATGACCGCCGCAGCCGTCTTGCGCGCAGCACCACCCCCCAGTTCGCGTACCATCCACGCCTTCCCCAGCTCACCGGCTTTTCCGGGAGTCACTGACAGGACGAAGCCCACCAAGAACACCACCAGGCTGGCTTTGAATCGAAGCGCAACTCCGAGCTCTCCCAGGTAGAGTTGCCAGCGACCGAAGCGCAGCCCGTAGTTGACCAAGGACAAAACCAGAACCGGCGCCAGCAACATCAGATTGAACGCCGCAAGCTGCCGTATCAGCTGCCGCGCGTCGACGGCGAGCACCAGCCCAACTAGGGCCAGTAGTCCGAGGATCAAAGGGACGAGGAGACGCCGACCAAGTTTCTCCAGCCCAAGCGGGCTCGAGCTACCCACCTCTTCGCTTGCAGGGGGCATCGACTCAAGCGGCGCGCTGATCCTTGAGTCCTTCAGGATACTGGTCGAACAGTCGCATCCATTTGCTGGTCTTGCGGTACTGCGCGATGCGCCGTTTTCCCACTACAGGGTACCAGGCATAATCGTGGTAGAAGTACGAGCCGAACACGAAGAGATAGACCAGCGGAGTGTGAAAGAACATCCTCTGGAGGCCTTTCAGAGGTCCAAACCAGATAAAGTCGCCGATTCGACTCGCAAAGTTGTCGCCGACCGAGAAGTGAAAATTCCAGTTTGAAATGTCCTCTCCTACGACTTCGATCTCCGCCGGATCTCCGCAACCTAAGCCGGCTTCATGCGCCAGACGAATATATTTAATAGACATCGGATCAAAACCCATCAACTTCGCCGCAACGGCATCTATCGCCACCTGATCGCCAGATGCCAGCATGATGTCTTTCTCGACCGGAACCATGGTGCGAGGGCCCGGACCGTTGCCGCAGGTCGTACCATCCATCACGGCAAAGATTCCGCTGTGAATCTCCTTTTGAATGGTCAGCAGGTCGACCAGTGTCTCGTGAATCCAAGAGTGGGTGTAGTGACGTCGAGTATTCAGGAGCCCACCAAAGGCATTCTTCATGGCGCCCGTCGTCGTCGTGTAGATGTGACACTTGACCGTAGGAAGATGCACGATATTGCGACCGGCGAAGAATTCGGGGATGCGGATGCCTTCGGGGTAGATTTTCGGCAAGACCAGCATTTTCCCCTTGGGCTGGTAGTCGACCCACTTCAAATCATCGGGGAAACAGTTGTATCGGGTTGGAACATCGTACTTGTCGAGAACCGGTAGGTACCGATTGAGTCTCTCGCCCTTCTTGGGGTCGGTTACGACGGTGTCGTTCTGGACGCATACCTGCTTGTCGAAGCCGGCCTCCCGGAGCTTTAGGATCGTACCCTCGAGCTGCCAAGGTGTGGTGTTGGCTCCCGGAAACGGAAAGTGCCAGGAGATATTATCTTTGAGGATTGTCGTGGCACCCGCGTCCAAATGCTCACGGAAATTAGCCAATTCCATGGTCTTGCCGACATCCGCGATCACGTCGTCGGGATTTGTTTTCACAACTGCGACTCGAGCTCTTGTCGTCATTTCGGCATCCTCGAGGAGTAGGGTCAGCCGGCGAAGTATTCACCAACTGCAGCGCACACGTAGTCAACTTCTGAGTCTTCCAACTCCGGGTACATCGGCAGGCTGAGAACGTCGCGTGACGCCAGCTCAGATTCCGGCAGGGGCTGCGAGCCGGCCGCGAATTCCACAAAAGCGGGTTGGAGATGTAAGGGCATCGGATAATAAACCCCCGAGCCTATGCCGCTCTTTTCCAGGGCCTCTCTAAGGCCGTCACGACGAGAGGTGCGCAGCGTAAACTGATGATAAACACTCGAGCTTTCCGGCGAAGCATCAAGTAGAGTCATCTCCGGAATTCCCGTCAGACTCGTTCGGTAGTGGCTCGCAATCCGGCGTCTACGTTCATTGTCCGCTTCCAGAAATTGCAGCCGACAACTTAACACCGCCGCCTGTAGTCCGTCTAGGCGGCTGTTCGTACCTACTTCACGATGGTGATAGTGATCTATTCTGCCGTGGTTGGCCAAGCTTCTCGCACGTTGCAGTAGAGCGGGGTCGTTACCCGTGATCGCACCGCCATCTCCAAAACAGCCGAGATTCTTTGAAGGATAGAAGCTCCAGGTGGCAAGCCGTCCGAAATTCCCTACCCTCTTGCCGCGCCACTGCGCTCCATGAGCTTGCGCCGCGTCTTCGATCAACCATAGACCGTGACGGTCGCAGAAGTCGAGGACCCCGTCGACGTCAAAGGGCTGACCGTACAGATGGACACCGATCACCCCTACGGTCTTAGCGGTAAGCAAAGCATCGGCACCTTCCAGATCTAAATTCAAGGAACCCGAAGATACATCTACGAACCTAGGTCGACCTCCCGCCAGAACCACGGCGCCGGCAGAGGCAATGAACGTAAAGCTCGGCACCAAAACCTCGTCGTTCGGCTGCAATTGCAGGCATCGCAAGGCAATCGTTAGAGCATCTGTGCCGTTGGCTACCCCGACACAACCCGCGGAACCAAGGAAAGAGGAGAACTCAGTTTCAAAACGCTCGACCTCGGCGCCTCCCACAAATGACTGGTTCGAGAGCACCGATCTCCAGCGCTCCTCAATCGCGGGGCGGAGCTTGGTGACCGCCTTGTCCAAAGTGAACGCCGGCACTTTCATCGAGGCGACTCGCTCTCCAGGGGATACCGGGTCCAAGGCGTAGAGAACAACACCAGGCGATCGCCGCCCATCGTCTTGTTGTCGGGATTCTCCAGTACATGCTGCGCTACAAAGCCCGAGCCCTCACTCAACATTCCAGGGAACCAGTCTGGAAAGACGACCAAGTAATCCGGTCGGCGCTCAGCCAGAATTCGCCGGATCTCACCCTGCCAGGGAACCTTCCTCTCATACGCTCCTTGAATCGCTCGCTGAATTTCCGGATTTACGATCCCGGCAAGATCAATGACCGGATTCGGCAGCAGATACTTGAGCGCTCCTATATCGTTGACGGCCAGCAACGCCTGCGGCGAGAGTCGCGAACCCAGCCAGCGGGCCATCCTCACATCCGACTCCTGTACATCGGCAACACTCTGCGCGTAACCCAGCGCACCCCGCCCTAGATGCACCAAGGTTGGCATCAGCGCCAGTGCCACTGCCACTCCGACGGCGATTCGCTTGCCTGCTGCACCCCGCCGCCCGTCGATCCCGGCGACGGCTCTCTCCAATCCAACAACCCCCATCACAATGAGCACCGGGAAAAGCGGAAAATAGTAGCGACCCGCATTGCCGACAAGTACCCGCGCGCCACTTGGACTCATCAACGAATAGGCGAGAGGCAGACCAATCAACCACAGACCTGGTAGCAATCCGCGCCCTGCCGAGCTGTCAAGTCTCCGCAACATCGACACCACTCCACCAGACGCCAACAAGGTCATCAACGGCTGAGGCACAAAGAAAATCCCGAGAACAACGTAAAGGTAGCTCATTTGCGGCAGCCAATGGCGCACGCTGGAAGCTTTCACCGCGAAAGTCGTCGGTAAAATCGACCCGCCGACGACGAGATAAAAGATCAGCACCGGAGCGACCACACAGGCGGCCGCCACCAGCCCTCGCAGAATACTACTGACATCGAATCGTATCGATGACAACCGCTCCTTGCCGCTCAGAGCGGACGTCACCAGCCTGTCGATCAGAGCGAGAACCAGAAGGAGCGCGCCTTCCGGGCGGGCCAGAATCGCCATTCCGAAAACAGCAAGGGAGTAGGGCCGGCGCTTCGCGTCTCGAAGTTCCCGGATGTGTAGGATCATGCCCCAGAGCGACAGGGTGGTAAACAGGAGGATTTCCATCCCTGACAACGCCGACCAGACAAGCCAAGACGTGCTCAGTGTCAGAAGGCCGGCTAGCGTACTCAGGCGCCGACTCAGCCCAAGCTCGCGAGCAAGTACGAACGTCGCATGCAGAGCGGTTAGATAGAGACCGACTCCCAGAAGTTTGGCCCACCACAAAGGACTTCCCCAGAGCAAGAATATGCCCGACAGCAACGCGGTCCAGAGCGGCGCCGTAGAGCCTGTAACCAAGATGCCGCCGTCGTACGACAACCCTTGCCCTGCCGCCAAGTTGCGCGCAAACTGCAGATGGATCCAGCTATCGTCCAAAGGAAAGCCGAGTTCGCCGCCAAGTAGGTAAAATTCCGCGAGCAAGTATGAGCTACAGACTACGGCTCCCCCAATCAAGAGCCAGACCACGGCCTTCCGATCCAATTCCGATTGAGAGCCGCTAGACGGCCGATAGTTTCTAACTTGGCTCACTGTCTACGCCGGCTCACAACGATAAGACACCCACTCGAAACGATCCGGATCTCTGCTCCGGTACGCCCCATGAAACGAAGATGCCTGAGCGTCCAAGGTTATCCTAACTGGCCGTTTCGCGCCGATTGTTCAATGTTATGATCTCGCGGAAAATGCAACTCTTTCCCACTGACCTGAAAGACCACAAAGTCGGCAGAGCCGTGCTCTACGGTGGCATTGTGGTCGTGTTGGGCTCCTTAATCCTCTCTGCCTACTTTCTGGCTCGCCCGGTCGCATCCAGGCTCGACGAGTCATGGATGTCGGTCGACTTTCGAAATTTGCGCGAAGTCCGGCTCCTTCGAGAGTACGTCCAGATCAACACGAACGCAGATTCGGGCAGCGAACTCGAGGGGGCTAGATTCCTGGCGAAACAACTAGAAGAGGCCGGCATCACCGCTACCATCGAGTCGCTCGGCGAGCGTCGCGCCAATCTATGGGCCATCATCGAAGGAAGCAAGCGCGACGCAGTCGTGCTCCATAACCATATCGACGTCTCTCCTGTGCTCCAGCCCGACAAGTGGACATACCCCCCCTTCGGCGGAGTGATGAAGTTGCCATGGCTCTATGGCCGAGGGACCTTTGATATGAAGAGCGTGGCCATTGCCCAGTTGTTAGCGATGATCGATCTGAAGCGATCGGGAGTCCAACCGGAGCGCTCCGTCATCTTTCTGGCGACCGGCGGAGAAGAGAGCGGCAGCGATCTGGGGGCTCGATGGATCCTGCGTCAACACCCTGAATTGGTCGAGCGCTTTTGGGGAGTCCTGACCGAGGGAGGCATTGCGGAAGCGTCCAGCGCCGACAAGATCAAATATTGGGGCGTCGAGGTCGGCCAGAGGAAGTACGTCAACGTGTATCTTTGCGGCGAGAGCCGAAGCCAGCTCGAAAATGTTTCGTGGCGACTCCGCTATGGATCAGGACAACCCCTGAAGGGACGCGTCACCCAGCCTATTCGAGAATTCCTCCAAGCTTGGGCGCCGACCCGCGATCACCCCCTGCTGAAATCTCGTCTCCAATCTCCAGACGCTTTAGCCCTGGATGCGGTAGAATTGGATGGTTTTCCGCATCATATTCAGTCGCTCTTCCTTTCCGAGGCAAATCCATTTGCTGTAGAAGAGCTGCCCGGAAGTGGGTTCCAGCTGCGGGTGGTTCTCCAGTTGCTGGCCGGCGCTGACCTGCAACAGGTCCGCAGGGAGCTCCTACCCGACTGGCTGACCCACGGACTGACCGTGATCGTGGAAGACCCGCTCGAGGGATCTTCCTTCAGCTCTTTGGATCACCCACTATATTTGCATGCCGAATCGGTCCTCGAGGACAATCTGAGCGGATCCGGAAAAGTCGGGCCGTGGATTCTTACCTGGAGTGGGACAGATGCGCGGTTCTTTCGCGCCGTGGGCATTCCCACCTACGGCTTTTCGCCATTCATTACCCTCGGTACCTTTGCACCTCAGATCGATCGAGCCAACGAGCGCATCGCCCTTCCGGGTTATGTCGCGGGAGTGGAAATCTACGCCGAACTCCTACGACGGATCGCCGATTGACAATTTTCGACAGGCGAACTGCCAATTCACGGCGCCAGGCCTCAGTGGCTGAACCTGCACAGCCCCAGAACTACTGAGGTCGCGCCACGAAACGACTTCGAACCGGCTGG
>JAZFTL010000424.1:0-4976 GCA_036446675.1 Thermoanaerobaculia bacterium | reverse complement strand
TTGTCGAGTTCCATTCCAGGAAACACGCCGATTTCGGTGCGGGCACCCCGATGAAAAAAACCGAGCTCACCGGTTTTGGAGATTTCTTCGGTGAAGCGGATACAGCGGGTGCACTGGATACACCGATTCATATTTAGAACGACCGTCGGGCCGAGCGGAATTCTCTCGCGACCCGGGTAGGTTCGCTTTTCTTCATAGGGAAACCGCGAGAAGGCTTGCCCGTGCTTGAAGGAGTAGTCCTGTAGCCCGCACTCTCCAGCCTGATCGCAGATCGGGCAGTCGAGGGGATGGTTGATCAGTAGAAATTCCATGACCCCTTCTAGAGCTTCCTTGACCTCGTCATCATCGAACTGAACGACCATTCCATCCTTCGTGACCGGAGTCGAGCAGGCGGTCTGCAGCTTGGGGATCCCTGCCAGCTTGACCAGGCACATTCGACACTGTCCCACTACCGAAAGACGGGGGTGATAGCAGTAGTGGGGTATTTGAATTCCGACCTTTCGAGCCGCCTCGATTAGATTCGTGCCTGCCTCGACCTCGATAGAGAGGCCATCGATAGTAACGATAGGCATCAGTTATCTACCCCGGCAGCGAATACAGGTTGGTAGGGGAGAGGACAGGCTCCGGTTTCCAGGTGAGCGGTCACTTCTTCGCCGAAATTCTTGATCAGTGAGCGGAGTGGCCCGATGGCGGCATCGGCCAAAGGACAGAGGGTTGTACCACCCATGTTACGGCAGATGCGCAAGAGGAGGTCGGCGTCTTCTTGATTGCCGCGCCCGGCCTCGATTCCCTGTAGAACCATCTCAGCCCAGTTGGTACCCTCTCGGCAAGGGGTGCACTGACCGCACGACTCGTGATTGAAGAATTTGGCGAGTCTCAAGGTGGCGCGCACCAGACAGGTGGTCTCGTCCATTACGATGGCGGCGGCAGACCCGAGCATGCTTCCGGCGCCGGCCAAGGTGTCGAAGTCCATCGCCAGGTGACTCTGGGCAGCGGGAAGGAACGCCGCAGAGGCTCCTCCCGGCTGAAATGCCTTGAGAGTACCTCGGTTGTACATTCCGCCGGCCTTTTCGATGAGTTCGTCGAGGCTGACTCCAATCGGGAATTCATAGGCCCCCGGTTGTTCCACATGTCCCGAGATACAGTAGATCTTGGGGCCGGTGTTGCGCTCGTCGGTGCCGATCGCTTTGAACCAGTCGGCTCCGCGCCGCATGATGTGGGGCACATTGCAGAGAGTTTCGACATTGTTGATCACAGTGGGGCAGCCGAAGGCCCCGACGACGGCTGGGAATGGCGGTTTGATACGGGGTTGCCCGCGTTTGCCTTCCAGCGACTCGAGCATCCCGGTCTCTTCACCGCAGATATAGGCTCCCGCACCGCGATGTAGAAATATGTCGAGCTTGAAGCCCGACCCCATTACATTCTCGCCGAGAAGACCGGCTTGATAAGCCTCCTTGATGGCCTGTTCAAGGATTTCTGCGGGTCGGACGTACTCGCCTCGGATGTAGATGAAGCAGGTCGCGGCGCGAACCGCATAGCAACAGATGGCACACCCTTCGATCAGCTGGTGGGGGTCACTCTCCATCAAGATCCGATCTTTGAACGTACCGGGCTCAGATTCGTCAGCGTTGCATACCAAATACTTCGGCTTGTCGGTGTCTTGCGGAATGAAGCTCCATTTGAGCCCGGCGGGAAATCCGGCGCCGCCGCGGCCCCGCAGCCCCGAGCTCTTGACCTCGGCGATGACCTCTTCGGGTTCCAGTTTGAGCGAGGCGGCCAACGCTTCGTAACCGCCCAGGTTGCGGTAACCCCTGAGCGTCAAGGCTTCCGGATTGCCGACATTGCGGGTCAGGACGGGCTCGAAGGCGCTCAAGTCAGCTTCTCCAACGCTGCCAGGGCGCTCTGGGGAGTAAGATTACCCACGAAGTCGTCGTCGACCATCATCATGGGAGCCTGTTCACAGGCGCCCAAGCACTCGAAAGGAACAAACGAACAGCGGCCATCGGGAGTGACTTGGCCTTCGCCTACTCCCAGGCTCCGCTTGACTGTCTGCAATACCTCATTGGCGCCGCGGAGAGCGCACGATAGGTTCGTGCAAATCCGTATCCGATGGCGGCCGACCGGGGACAGATGATAAAGATCGTAGAAGGTGACGACGCCATAGACCCGGGCCGGCGCCAGATCGAGTTCGCCGGCGACCGCTTCTATGGCTTCGTTGGGAAGCCAGCCCCCCCAGTGTGTTTGAGCGAGATGCAGCGCCGGCAGCAACAGTGCTTCCGTAGTCGGGTAGCGCGGTCGTAATCTATCGATCGCTTCAGAAACGCTGGCCGGCAATCGGCTCGAGTCGGCAGCAGACTGACCCTTAGACATCAAGGCGCTCTCGTTGAGAACTCAGCTTGGTCTTGATGTCGAGGCCGCCCTTACGCCAGACATAAGCAAACCCCACCAGGATGAAGAAGATAAACACCATCATCGCCCCAAAGAGGCTCCATCCGCCATCGCGAACGACCAGGACCCAAGGGTAGAGAAATGCGGCTTCTACATCGAAGATGACGAAGTCGATTGCGATGAGAAAAAAAAGAATTGACATGCGCTTGTGAGATCTGTCCAGCAGCGGGACACCGGACTCGTATGGAGAGAGCTTGACCTTGCCACCGGATCTACTTCCGACGAAGTGCGAGACGACAAGGATACCCGCTCCAAGACCGAGCGCGATTCCCAGCGCGAGGAGAATTGGAAGATGGTCGGCGGGCATCGAAGGATTCAGTCCGGTAGGGAGCGGGTCGTTGATCTAGGTGGTCAAACTGTTTGCTCGTGAAGAATGTCACAAGCAGTTCGTGCAAACAAGCGGTCTGAGTTCTCCAATCGGCAGAGGATAGAAGCCGAAACGATTTCCGGTCATGATCAACGATATAGTGGTGCGAAAGGGGGGACTCGAACCCCCACGGCCTTGCGGCCACAAGGTCCTGAACCTTGCGCGTCTACCAATTCCGCCACATTCGCGAGCATCGCATTTTAAGAAGCCGGCCCGAAAGTGTCAATCCAAAAACCAGGAGCCGAGTCATCGCGCTATTTTGCCATAGAAAGGGCCGTTGAAGCCCGAGGTCGACAGGGCGGGACGGCTAAGGAGATCTACGCATCCGTAGATCACGGTTGCACTTCGAAAGAATTCGATACGGCTCTCGCCCATCTCAAATCAATCGGCAGCGTCGTGGATCGGGGAGGGCGCATCTATGACATTAGATACACCGACAGAGTGGCCGGACGGGTCCAGCTCACCAAGAGTCGCGACGGACTGATCAGATGTGGTGCGGCCGGCGAGGCCGGCTATTTGGTGAAGCGCCGAGATCTCAACGGGGCGCGTAGCGGCGACACTGTGCTGGTACGGCCAACCAAGAGTAGGCGCGGCAGTGTCGGAGGTCGACTACCCGGAGCGGTAGTCCTGGAGATTCTAAACCGGGGAGCTCGCGAGGTGGTCGGAAGATTTCGATTGGCGCATCATTCCAGGCAGTTCATGCCGTTCGACCCGAGGGTCGACCTAGAGCTACAGGTCGTAGGCGCCGACGAAGTTCCGGACGATTGCTATGTGGTGGTAGAGGTCGATTACGCTGCTTCTCCCCGGACCGGTCGAGTCGTGGGGAGGATCATCAAGACCTTGGGCCCTGTCGCGGAGGCGGGAGTCGACACTACCGTGGTTCTGACCCACTTCGGGATCCCGGATCAGTTTCCGCATGACGTTCTCTCCGCAGCCGCCACCTTCAGGGCGCATCCAGAGTCAGAAGAGATCTCGAGCCGGGAAGACTTGCGCTCGCTTCTAACGGTAACGATCGATGGAGAGAGTGCACGGGACTTTGATGATGCATTATCCATCGAGCGAAGCTCGAAGGGGGGCTTCAGACTGGGAGTCCACATTGCGGATGTGTCTCACTATGTCGTGAACGGAGGTCGTCTCGATGATGAGGCTTTCCGGCGGGGCACCAGCGTTTACTTCCCAGACCGGGCGGTACCGATGCTCCCTGAGTCTCTCTCGAACGGACTCTGTTCGTTGCTTCCAGACGTCGATCGCCTGACTCTGTCGGCGTTTCTAGAATTTGATTCGAAAGGGAAGGTGATCGGCTCGCGTTTTGCGGAGACGGTGATCAAAAGCAAATTCCGGCTCACCTACGGTGAAGCCGCCGATATCATTATGTCTGCTCCGCATCATCCAGTCGGTTCGAAAGCTCCACCCGATTCGAACGGCGCGCTTCGTCCGGAGTCTCTGACCCGAATGTTGCGAGACGCCGAGCGGCTGATGCAGCTCCTGCGGCAGCGTCGGCAGAGCTTGGGAGCACTTGACTTTGATCTACCTGCCGGCGAAATTATTCTTGATGAAGATATGCAGACGAAAGGAATTCGCCCAGCCGAAAAGACGATTGCGCATGGGATCGTCGAGGAATTCATGATTGCCGCGAATGAAGCGGCGGCGCACGAACTCGCACGCAATGAAACGCCGACCCTGCACCGAGTCCATGAACCGCCTCGAGCCGCTTCGATCGAAAAGCTGCGAATTCTGTTACAGCCCTTTGGATTGGTGTTACCCGAAGATCCGACCCTGCTCGATCCGCGCAGTCTGAGAAAGGTCCTGCTGTCAGTCGAGGGCAAGCCTGAGGAGGGCCTGATCGGAACCCTCGTTTTGCGGTCGCTGTCGCGGGCGATATATGAGCCAGGCAGCAAAGGCCACTTCGCCCTAAGCAAGAACTTTTATACCCACTTTACGTCGCCTATTCGACGCTATCCAGACCTCTTGGTCCATCGGCAGCTGAAATCTCTGTGGCAAAAGAAATCACCGGATGACCGGTCCGAAGACCCTGAGGATCTCGAGGCTCGCCTACCGGGCATTGGTCAACACTGTTCCTCCACCGAGCGCCGTGCAGAAATGGCCGAGCGTGAGCTCAGGCAGTGGAAAATGGTCCGATTTTTGGGCGACAGAGTGGGCG
>JAZFTL010000423.1:0-3782 GCA_036446675.1 Thermoanaerobaculia bacterium | reverse complement strand
AATCAAATGAGCCGCTTCGGGAAGAATCAGCTCTTCCATCGCCAACCGGACAGCTGCTGGAGAGCCCGGTAAAGCAAACACGGCCTTCCTCCCCGTCACTCCAGCCACAGCCCGGCTCAACATCGCGGCAGGACCGATCTTGCGATAGGAGAGCATTCGAAAAAGTTCACCGAAGCCTTCAATGGGACGATCCAGCAGCGGTCCGATTGCCGCGACAGTGACATCTCTCGGCGCAAATCCCGTTCCACCGGTCAAGACGATGACATCGACCTGCTCAACTTCGAGATTCTCGGACAATATCGACCGAATTACCTCGACCTCATCAGGCACGATAGTGCTGCGCATCACCTCATACTGCGCCTTCGAGATCAGTTCATTCAGCAGCTGACCACTACCGTCGTTGCTTGCAACCCGACTATCGCTCACCGTCACCACGGCAAAGCCAAGAGTCGTTGGAGCATACGATCGGTGCTGCTCTAGAGCGCTCATCGGACTATGGAATCTACCATGTCGACAGCGCGCCCTTTAATTCTGTCTCCCTTCAAGAGTAGAATCTGTAACCATGAGACGAATCTGCTGGTTTATTCTCCTCGTTGTTCCGGTGCCCGTTTTGGGGTCGAACGAAGTACCCAAGGAAGCCATCGAGTTGCGCAATCGCGGCATCGCTGAGCTCGAGAATGAACAGCCGAAAAAGGCAACAGAGCTCTTCACCACCCTCACTAAGATCGTGCCGAATGACCCTTTGGGTTATGCCAACCTGGCCATCTCTTACCTTCGAGTGCAAGAGTACCCAGAGGCAACGTCCCAAATCGAAGCGGCGCTCAGCCTGACCCCCAACGATCCGCATCTCTTGGCGATTCAAGGCGAAATACTTCAATGGAGCGGTAGACCTGAACTCGCCCTGGGAGTTCTTACCAGGGCTGCTGAGCTTGCCTCGAGTGACCTGGAGATTCAGTATGCCTTGTACCGGCAAGCAGAGATCAGCGGTGGCGAAAAAGGGCCGGCTGCAGCCAAAGTCGCGCTGGCTCGACTGGCTCGTCTGCGACCAGAGAATCTGGTGGTCCTGCTCCAGCTGGGTCAGCGCAGCATCGCATCAGGCGACCGAGCTGCAGCGACGGGAGCCTTTCTTAGAATCCGTGAACTCGCTTGGCAAGCCGCAGAGGTGGCGACGACGCTGCTCGATCAGGTACTGTCTGCCCTGGAAGCGAACGATCTCGAGACAGCCAGAGTTCCCGGGCGGCGACTCGAGAATGTGCTCAAGATCGCCCCGATGTTTCAACAGAGCCGACGTGAGCTAGTAACCGGAATTCACGGAATACCGATCCTGAGTTTTCTGCACGAGCCTCCTATCACCCGATTCGGCAGCCCGATAGAGATCTCATTCCGAGCCACCTCGTTCTCGAACGGCCGACTTGCCGGCAGAGCTCTCGTAGCAGGAGATTTTGACGCCGATCAGACCAGCGACCTTGCCTGGATCGAGTCCGCCGTTACGGGCACCGATGGAGCAGGTGACAAAAAAAGCACCCTGTATGTCGACTGCTCCAGCGCGTCATCTCTAACCTCATACGAAGTCGACACCGACCAACTTCGCGGACTGGTTGCTCTGGACTTGGACAATGACGGGAATCTTGACCTCTTGGGCTACGGTCCGCAACAAATACGTTTCTGGAGAGGAGTCGGTGGAGGAAGATTCGAAGTTGCTACGAAGCGCTTTGGATTGGATTCCGCGGGAGCGAAAGCAGTCGTCCCGCTCGACTACGACATCGAGGGTGATCTCGATCTCGCGACGGTCGGCGGCCCTACCCATGCTCCCGAACTTCTCCGAAACTCTCTCGATGGGCCTCTCCAGGCGGTGGGGACAAAGGTCTTCCCCGAAATCGAGCTGCGAGATGTCTTCGATATCCTTGCCACCGACCTCGACCGCGATGGGGACCTCGATCTGGTACTCGCCCAAGAGACCGGGCTGACATACCTGAAAAATTTACGTCAGGGAAAGTTCTCGGATGCCACCGAGGAAGCTGGACTCGACTCCGCAAAGGGGGCAAAGGCGCTGCTCAGCGTTGACCTGGACAACGACGGCTGGCCCGATCTGATCGGCGTTGACCGTGGCCTCGAGATTCTGCACAACCGATCCGGGCGAATGGAGGCATGGGACTTCGGGGACGGACTTAGAACCAGTGCCCGCTTTTCTGCAATCACGAGTTTCGATGCCGACAATGACGGCACGATGGACCTCGCCGTTACTGGACCGGATGGTCTGGTGATTCTGCAACAGCGCGAGCGGGGAGGATTCAATTTTGTCAAGATTCAAGGCGGGCCGACCGCTGCGACGGCTCTGGTAGCGCTCGACCAAGACAAGGACGGAGACGTCGACCTGGTTGTCGGTGGCCCGCAAGGCCTGCATCTGTTAGAGAACATTGGTGGCAACAAGAATCGATGGCTGGCGGTCAGACTCCGAGGACTCAACAAGGGCAATAGCAAGAACAATATGTTCGGTCTGGGCGCTACCCTCGAAGTCCGTTCAGGAAGCGCCTATCAGTTTCGCGAGGTCACCTCCGACGTCACTCACTTCGGGGTCGGTGATCTGCAGGCTCCGGAGGTAGTCAGAGCTGTATGGACCAACGGAGTTCCTCAAAACCGCCTCGACCCCAAGACATCTCAGTGGATCGTCGAGGAGCAGGTACTCAAAGGGAGCTGCCCATTCCTCTACGCCTGGAACGGAAACAAGTTCACATTCGTAACCGACCTCCTTTGGGATGCGCCCGTCGGACTACCGTTTGCTCCAGGAGTTTGGGCTCCAGCCCATCCAGAGGAACTCATCAAGATCGAAGGAGTGGAACCCTCAGGAGACGAGATCCACCTGAAAGTGACCGAAGAACTGTGGGAAGCGGCGTTCTTCGATTACTTGCGTCTGTGGGTGGTCGACCACCCAGAAGAAGTCGAAGTTGCCAGCAGTCTACGCATTCTTCCCGGAGGGCAGGTTCCCATGCAGGTGATGGGAACAAGAGGCCTCCGTCCAATGTCCGCGGCCTGGGATGCGGCCGGCAACAATATAACCGAGCGGGTTCGGCTAAGGGATGAAATCTACGCTGACGGCTGGGACCAGAGCCCCTACCAAGGCATCGCGCAAAATACCTGGGCGATTATTTTCGAGCTAGGTGAAGCACCCGGAACAGCAATCCGCCTTCATCTCGACGGCTGGTATTTTCCCGCAGACGCTAGCCTCAATTTGGCCACGGCTCAGATTTCGGGCTGGCGACCAGTGACGCCGCGCCTCGAGATAGAAACTACCGCCGGCTGGGAAGTGTTGATGCCCAACATGGGCTTTCCAGCGGGCAAGACGAAGACGATGGTGGTCGACACTCCGCGCTTACCAGCGGGTGCCCACCGCCTCCGCATCATTTCGAATCAATGGCTCTCGTGGGATCGAATGGCCTGGTCGACCACTCCAGCAGACGACTCTCTTGTTGTAGTCGCTCGCCTTGCTCCAACCCTTGCCGATCTACACTATCGGGGCTTTTCAGCTCCAGTTCGGCGGGCTCCCAACGCTCCCCATAGCTTCGACTACACCGAAGTACACACGGAATCTCCTTGGATCACATTTCCAGGAAACTACACCAAATTCGGAGACGTACGGGAACTTCTTGCTCAGCCTGACGACCGATCTGTCATTATAGCTCCCGGTGATGAGATCTCCCTCGCCTTTTCGATCAAGGACCTCGCTCCGCTCGCCCCTGGAATGCAACGCACCTTCTTCCTGGAGAGTCACGGCTGGGACAAGG
>JAZFTL010000422.1:0-3263 GCA_036446675.1 Thermoanaerobaculia bacterium | reverse complement strand
CGGGCTCGAAGGCGCCCTCGATGCCTACCTCGAGATCCATCTGCGAAAACTCAGGGACGTTGCTCTCGAGTGGAATGATGCACCCTCACACTTCATCCACTTCGAAAAGGGTCGATTTCAATTTATGGCTGCGGTTCTTCCCGATGGATATTTCTTGGTGATGGTGCTTGGCAGACCGTCGTTGATAGCCCGCAGCAAGAGAGTCCTCTTGGAAGCCGTAGAGTCCATCACGAAAGAGTTCTTCGCTCCATAGGGCAAAGCAAGCGTGGGCGCCGAACACGCTGCCCGGGGCGGGTTGATTCCTCCAATCAATCTCTCAGGATTCGCCGAAGTGTATGACTGACTGCAAGGATATTTCTTCTTTCGAGCCGGCTGCTGAGTCGAAGCTCCCAGAAACGGCACGCCCTGGGGTGTGGTCGAAGCTCAAACGGGGCCTGCTGATGACCCATACCGAGATGCTGGGTCGACTTGAAGCTGCTGTCACCGGTCGGACAGTTCTCGATGAAGTGGCGTTGGAGATTCTCGAAGAGGCTTTGATCGCCGCAGACTTGGGAGTCGAAACATCTCTCGAGTTGGTACAGCGCATCAGAGAAAGCGCAGATTCCGCCAAACTCATCGATATGCAGGCTCTGCGTGAGAGGTTGGTCGATGAGATATCTGTTCAGCTACTGGATGTCCCGCCCCCGGCCCGGATACCGGGAACTCCGGTCGTCACTCTATGCGTAGGCGTCAACGGGGTGGGCAAGACGACATCGGCGGCGAAGTTGGCGTATCTCTCGCAGCGCCAAGGAGAGAAAGTACTGCTGGCGGCGGCTGATACGTTTCGGGCAGGTGCGGTCGAGCAACTTGCGATCTGGGGGCAGCGCCTACAAGTTGAAGTAGTCAAGCAGGTCTCGGGGGCGGATCCTGCCGCAGTGGTCTTCGATGCCCTTAGAGCTGCCAAAGCTCGCCGCGTAACGCACGTGATCGTCGACACCGCCGGCCGACTCCATAACAAGAGTCACTTGATGGACGAGTTGGCCAAAATCAAGCGGATCATCGATCGCGAGGTCCCTGACTGGCAACGAGAGACTCTCCTGGTGCTGGACGCTACGAGCGGCCAAAATGCGGTTGTCCAAGCTCGAGAATTCTCGCGAATTGTCGAGGTCTCAGGCATACTCTTGGCAAAGATTGACGGTACCGCAAAAGGGGGTATCGTTGTGGCAATCGCCCGCGATCTCCGTATACCGGTCGTGTATCTCGGTGTGGGGGAGTCCGCTGAGGATTTGGTATCATTCCGGCCTCGAGAATTCGCCGCGGCCCTGATCGGTTGATCAAAAGCGCTCTCCTGTGTCTCGGAAACAGTTCTGTTCTGGAAACGTAAACTCGGGCTGAGGGTGCTGGTCGTCATCCAATCCGAAATTGGGCTCTAGATTTGAATCGCACTACCACACGATCGGCCCCGGCTGGTTGGGATCAGCTACTCCCGGAGCCGGGCCGGTTCTGGATCAGGTATTTCCCGCGTACCTGGCCAGGGCCGCAAGGCCTTTGGCAGCACCTTGCTCTCGGCCGACTCGGACCCAGCGGAGGATCCCCAATCTTCAACAGTGATCTCGAGTTCGAGGATTTTGATGACCTGGTGTACCTGCCTCCTGTCCGCGAAGAGTTCCGGAGACAACGAGACGAGTTGGCCGGTACCCTGCTCAAGGCGGGAAGTTCAGTGTTACTGCAAGTCTTGGCGGGAGAGCCGAGACCGGCGCTTCCGGCGATCTATGTGATTGATCCACTCGAACTTCTGGTCACCGGTGCACTCGAAGCGTTGTCGGAAGTACCGACGGAGAGCATCGTCGCCTGGCCGCTAATCGTGGGTGTAACAGACCATGCGGAGTCCTGGAAGGACGCTCTGGGACGGCTTTCACGGTCCGGCGTACGCTGCGTCCAGGCTACCGAGTACGATCTCGAGCCGATCGAGAAGAGGCGGCTGGCAGAGCTGGGAAACGACACCGCTTTCGATGCTCTGTTTCACGGGGATAGACCTTCCGAACGCTCGTTTGCCCGCGTTGCGGCCAGTCTCGAACTGGCGCCCTTTCTGGCACGGCCGGCAAATGGGAAGAGCGGCTTTGTGGCGCGCAACCGGTCGATCGCGGCTCACATATCTTTGGTCGGTGAACTCTGGTCTCGCAACCAACATTCGGAGAGCGGCGCTCAGCGGTACTTCGCTGCAGCAAGATGGGTCGACCAGACGCGCTTCGACGTCTCAGCACTCTGCCGCGAAGGGAATCTTGGGGTGGCGAGTCAGCTCGATACCGATGCGAGAGAACTCGTCGATCAGTTTGTGACCAGCGGTCGATCCGATCTCTGTGACGAACTGATGCGCGACTACACGTCGGAGACCGGTACCCAGTAGCGCTCGCTTTCACCCTTGTCATCCCGACCGAAGGCGCTGTAAGCGCTGCAGCGGAGGGATCTGGGTGGGAGACCTTATAACTAAGAACGCGACGGTTGGTATGTCACCCATCCCCCAGATTCCTCGCTATCGCTCGGAATGACAAGGGCGGACTGCTCTTGGAACTCAAAAAATTGACTCCAACGTTAAGATGTCAAGCGATAGGAGATACCTAGCGCGCAGATCAGCTCGAGTGCTTGCGAGCCTGGGGCTGCGGAATGCGGGCGATGAGGTCGATTTCGACGAGCGCTCCTTTGGGTAGGCCGGCTGCCTGGACAGTTGATCGCGCCGGCCGATGTTCACCCATGGCCTCAGCGTAGAGAGCATTGAATGTTGCGAAGTCCGCCATGTCGGAGAGGTAGACGGTAGTCTTGACGACGTCTTGAAAGCTGCACCCGGCGCTGCCGAGAACGGCGCTCAGATTTTGCAGTACCCGCGCGACTTGAACTTCGAATCCTCCCGTCACAATTTCCATCGACGTGGGATCGAGGGCGATCTGCCCAGAGGTGTACAACATCCCATCTACCGCAACGGATTGGGAATAGGGCCCGATCGCTTCTGGGGCATGGTTGGTATGGTGAAAATCCATCCGCAGAATCCTTACGAAGTTGGGTCGAGAATCTGCCTCTTAGCCATCTTCCGGGTCGGAGCCTGCGTCTAACCCATCGCTCTCGTAGACTCCGATGTACGGTAGGTTTCGGTAACGCTGGTTCAAGTCGAGGCCGTATCCGACGACAAAGACGTCGTCGATGGCGAAACCCCGATAGTCGATCGTCACATCCACCTTGCGACGCGAGGCTTTGTCGAGAAGAGCACAGAGCTTAACGCTGCGAGCCCC
>JAZFTL010000421.1:0-2730 GCA_036446675.1 Thermoanaerobaculia bacterium | reverse complement strand
GCCTTTCCCAACCCAACCCTCATCTATGGTTACGAAGAAACCTCGCAGGGCGGTCTCAAGAACTCCGAGCACATCGCGCTGATCGAACAGCCCTTGGAGATCGGCGGGCAACGCGCCGCTCGCCGGAAGGCAGCGCGACTTCGGCGTGAGGCAGCCGAAGCACGTCTTCAAGAAGCCGAGACGCAGCTGGATTTCGATGTAGCTCGCGCCTTTGCGCTTGCGCTGGCTGCCGACAAGCGCGCCGAGTACGCGACAAAGGCGGTCGATGCTTTCCTGGCGGCACAGGAGATAAGCAGAAAACGACTGCGCGAAGGCGATGTCTCGGGCTACGCGAATCGGCGGCTAGGGCTGGAAGCTGCCCGATATCTCGGATTGCGGGCAGAGGCGATGTTGGAGCGTAGAAAAGCGCGCTTAGCTCTGGCGGCACTCCTGGCACCCCCGGGTGAAGCCGTGTCGGCCATCGAAACACCCTTGGCAGATCCGTTCATGATTGGTCGGCTAGATGCCTCATTAGAGGATCTCCGACATCTCGCACTACAGAGGCGAGCCGAACTTCGAGCGCTGGAGCTTGAAACTCAGGCGAGTATGGCGGACGCAGAACTCGCCTCCAGAAGTCGGATTCCAACTCCAATCGCCGCTGCTGGATTCAAGACAGAACGATCAGCCGGAGAGTCTGGCACGTTCGATGGATTCGTCGCTGGAGTCAGTGTGCCGATTCCACTCTGGAACCGGAGCGGCGGAGCCGTCGCGGCGACGGAGGCCGAGGTGCGGGGACTAAAGGCCGAGCTTCATGCGCTGCGTCGGAGGCTCGTCGTCGAGGTTGAGGAAGCCTGGGCTGGACTCCGCACTTCGGCTGAACAACTTGATGCGATCCGGCCTCATCTGGGGTCGGAGCTAGAGGCTGCCGTCACGGCAGCAAGAACTGCCTACGCAGAGGGCGAGATTTCGTTGGTCGAATGGTTGGATGCGGTTCGCGCCTACAACGAGGCGCAGTCCACGTTTGCCCTCCTCAAGGCTGACTACTTGATCCAGCGCGCGACACTCGAACGAGCCGTCGGCTCTTCTATCTTTGGAGGTCCCTGATGTTCTATTTGCTGCAATGGCGCTCACCTCACCTGATCGGTGCCGTCGTCATCTTTGCACTCACGACCGTCGTAGCTGGGTGTAACAGCCGCGAGAGCGAAATCCGAGGTGAAGAGAATGTGGACGTTGGTGAACTAGCAGGTGGCGTCGTAACCCTCTGGACGGATTCAACCGAGCTGTTCATGGAGCATCCGGCGCTGGTCGTCGGTGCGGCGGGGAAGTTCCTGATTCATCTCACCGTTCTGCCTGACTTCGCGCCCCTCAGATCGGGCAAGATCACGCTCCACTTCGAGCCGAGAGACGGCCTAGATGGGTTCACCATTGTTCAGAACGCACCGAGGTCTCCGGGGATCTATGGACCATCGCCCAATTTCCCAAGGGAAGGGCTCTGGGACCTCACGATCACAATCGAGAGTCCTCAGCTCCGCGATGTGGTCTCGGTGCCTGATCTGCATGTCTCCGCCAGCAAGGCAGACACTCCAGACGTAGCTGCGGGGTTGGAGAGCGGGATCTCATTTCTCAAGGAGCAGCAGTGGAAGACACCAGGGTTTCGCACGAGCTTCGCCAGCACCGGAAGCATCCAGCAGTCCTTCGATGCGAGCGGCGAGATCGTACCCGCAGCGAGCCGCTATGCGGAGGTCGCAGCACCGATAGGAGGATTGATCGAAGTCGCGGGCCTGAATATGTCCCCCGTCCCCGGCCAGCGGGTTGGAAAGGGTCAGATATTGGTCACGCTCACCCCGACCCTCGGAGAGTCAGGAAGCTCCTTTGCCGCCGCACGGCGCGAGATGCGCGAGGCACAGCAAGAGTACGAGCGAGCCAAGCGACTCTTCGATGTGGAGGCCATCCCTGAGCGGCGTCTCCTCGAAGCCCAGATCCGTCTCGACGCGGCCCGAGAGGCAATCGCAGGGCTAACACGCGGCGGGAGTCTCCCCTCTGGAGGCAAGCTACCGGTGCGATCGCCGATCGAGGGTGTCGTCGTTAGCCGGACCGTGACTCCCGGAAGCCGGGTGGAGGCTGGCGCTCGCCTCTTCACCATTCTTGATGCGTCGATCGTCTGGCTCCGTGTCAATGTGCCAGCGCGTATGGCACCGCTGGTCAGCGAAGACTCGGGAGCATCCTTTCAGATCGAGGGCTTGTCCCGCATCTATCGAGTGACGCGGACAATATCCATCGGCAGCATGGTCGATCCGGTCTCGCGCACAGTCCCCGTTCTTTACGAAATGGAGAATCTCGATGGTTCGATCAAGGTGGGATCGAACGCTCGTGTGTCCGTCCGCTCAGGTCGGGAAGAGACTGGGGTCGTCCTGCCAAGATCGGCAATTCTCGACGAGGGCGGACGCCCGGTCGCATACGTCCAAGTAGAAGGGGAGACTTTCGAGCGGCGCGATCTGGAACTCGGCGGCAAGGATGCCGAGCGGGTACTCGTGCTGTCCGGGATCGCACCGGGTGAGCGGGTGGTGACCGGAGCTGCCTATCAGGTGCGGCTGGCCTCCCTCTCGACGAGCGTACCGGCTCACGGCCACGAGCACTGAGGAAGTGGGATGTTGAACCGGCTCATCGCGTTGTCGCTACGGAATCGACTCCTCGTGCTCGCTACAGCGGTCGTGGTCCTCGCCGCAGGAACTTGGACGGCCTCCGAGCTGC
>JAZFTL010000420.1:0-2310 GCA_036446675.1 Thermoanaerobaculia bacterium | reverse complement strand
TCCAAGAATCCGCGGTCCACCGTCGGTACCGTCACAGAGATTCAGGACTATCTGAGACTGCTTTACGCCTCGATTGGAGTGCCGCATTGCCCGAGTTGTGGCAGGGAGATCCGGGCGCAGACGGTACAGCAGATGGTCGATCGAATTCTGTCCCTACCGGCGGGGAAACGGGTGATTCTGCTGGCGCCCTATGTTCGAGGCAGGAAGGGGGCCTACCGCAAGCAGTTGAATCAAATGGTGCGGGAAGGCTTTGTGCGAGCGCGCATCGACGGTCGGATGGTTGAACTCGGCGGCGACGCAATCACTCTGGATAAGAAGAAGAAACACACCATCGAGATCGTCGTGGATCGACTGATCCTAAAACCTGGAATAGAGCAGAGGTTGGCCGGTTCTTTGGAAACCGGACTCAAAATCGGCGATGGTCTCATCACAATTGATGTCGCTGGGCTTCCCGAGATGACCCTCTCGCAGAATTATGCGTGCTCCACGTGTGGCACCAGTATGGCCGAGATTACACCACGTCTATTCTCTTTTAATAGCCCGTATGGCGCATGTTCGCTCTGTTCAGGGTTGGGAACTCTCATGGGGGTCGATGCGGACAAGGTCATCGCGGATCCTGCGAGGTCGATTAATGCTGGAGCCATCGCGCCGTGGCCACAGGGTTCGAAGTCTTGGCGGGCTCAGATGATCCGGACGCTGTCGGAACACCTGAAGTTTTCGTTGGACACGCCGTGGGCTGAACTGACCGACGAGGTGCGCAAGGTCATTCTCTTCGGATCCGGCGGGCGGGAAATGAAATTCTCGCTGCGCGGCAAGCGGTCGAGTTATAGCTGGCTAGGTAAGTATGAAGGCATCATCCCTCTGCTCGAGAGGAGGCACAAGGAGACCGAGTCGATAGGAGTCCGGGCGGAAATCGAAAAGTACATGTCCAGCCAGCTTTGTCCTGATTGCCGGGGTCGGCGTCTCAAGCCGGAAGCTCTAGCTGTGCAGATTGCGGGTGATTCGATAGATCAGTTGGCAGCAATGACCATTGCTGATCTCCAAGTGCATGTAGAGCGGTGGAAGCTGACAAAGCGTGAGCGTCTGATCGCTGAAAAGGTCGTCCGAGAGATCTCTGATCGGTTGGCGTTTCTCGACAATGTTGGAGTCGGTTACCTCAGCTTGAGCCGATCTTCCGCCAGCCTCTCAGGGGGTGAGTCGCAGCGTATTAGGCTCGCAACCCAGATTGGTAGCAAGTTGATGGGGGTTCTCTACGTCTTGGACGAACCTTCGATCGGACTGCATCAGCGCGACAACAGGCGCCTCATTGAAACTCTTAAAGGCATGCGTGATTCGGGGAACTCCGTGCTGGTGGTCGAGCACGATGAGGAGACGATTCGTGCTGCCGATTGGGTCATCGACTTGGGGCCCGGCGCCGGAGTTCACGGGGGAGAAGTCGTAGCCGCAGGAACCCCGCAGCAGGTCATCAATTCGAAGGAATCCCTAACCGGAAGTTACCTCCGGGGAGATCTGTCGATCCCAGTGCCGTCAACTCGCAGAAAGAATTCGGCCAAGGTGATCTCTCTGTTCGGAGCCCGGCACAATAACCTCAAGAACCTGGATATCAAACTTCCTCTGGGGACGTTCATCGTCGTGACGGGCGTGTCGGGGTCCGGAAAGAGCAGCTTGATCAACGACATTCTCTATCGAGCTCTGGCGCGTCATTTCTATCGAGCCTCGAGTCCCGTAGGTGAGCATCGCGCCATCGAGGGTCTCGAGGAACTGGACAAAGTGATCGCGATTGACCAGAGTCCGATCGGCAGGACACCGCGCTCGAATCCCGCTACCTATACCAACGTCTTCGGTCCGATTCGAACCCTGATGTCGCGAACGACGGAAGCTAGAATGCGTGGCTACAAGCCAGGTCGATTCAGTTTCAATGTCAAGGGGGGACGTTGTGAGGCCTGTAAGGGCGATGGCCAGATCAAGATTGAAATGCACTTTCTCCCCGACATCTACGTGACTTGTGAAACCTGTGCCGGCAAACGCTACGATCGCGAGACTCTGACCGTCCGATTCAAAGGCCTCAATATCGCAGAGGTATTGAGTCTCAGTATCGAGCAGGCACACGAGTTTTTTCGGAATGTCCCATCAATTGAGCGGGTTCTTGCGACCCTGGAGGAGGTTGGGTTGGGCTATTTGAATTTAGGGCAGCCCGCCACAACTCTCTCGGGAGGGGAAGCGCAACGGGTCAAGTTGTCCCGGGAGCTGTGCAAGCGTTCCACCGGCCGCACCGTTTATCTGCTCGATGAACCCAAATCATGAGTTATT
>JAZFTL010000419.1:0-6604 GCA_036446675.1 Thermoanaerobaculia bacterium | reverse complement strand
GACAGTTTTTCGAACAGGGGCAAGGCGGACTTCGGTCCCTCCCGCCGGTAGGTCTGTTGCGCGACTTGCAGCTGAACTTCCACATCCGCCTCGCCCGCAATCGGAACGGCAAAGGCAAACATCAGCCCGACCATGGCGGTAACCCCGGCAGATACGCCAAAGGCCCTCATCTCATCGGCGCCCCTCTACTCTGAATACTAGATAGTCGGAATTTAGACTCCTAGCCTCGGCCAGGTAGGAATCGACGCGGACGAAATATTCGGCTCCAGGTGACAGTGAAAGCTCCGAGGGTAGTTTCCACAGGGTGCCGTCGACGCGCTCTTGCCAGACCAGGTCGCCTTCATCGTTGACGATGCGAACCTGGTAATAGAGGCTGTCGGGAATCATCGTCCAGTTAAATATCAGGTTGCCGGGATCAACCGTGGCACCTTCTTCCGGGAAGATTACTCTCGGTGCCAGTGCTCCCAGATCGATAGTGCGCACCTGGTGGTCCGATTCCGGGGCGGCGGTTTCGGGAAATTCCCGACCCGCTAGGAAACCAAGTACAAGCACTACGACCGCAGCAGCGGCCCAGCGCGGAGCATTCCTCCAGCGAGGCGGCGAAGCCGTTCTTGCCTGCTGCCTGCTCGCACCACCTGCGAGCCGTCGTGAGCGCGCCAGGATCATTTCCGGCACTGTGGCCTCGATTTCGCTCTCTCGGGCCCGGCCCAGCAGGCCGACTCGCTCTATACAGTAGTCACACTCATCCAGATGAAGTTCAAACAGGGAATGGTCCCCTTCACTTAGGCCGCCGTCTATGTAGGACGCGACCTGGTAGTCATCGGGGCAGGAGATGGTGTGTCGAGCGGCTTCAGCGGGCCGCCTCAACAACTCTTTCATCTGATCTCTGTTCATGTCGACTACCTGGGCTCGGCCGGTTTCTCAATCACGCAGATTCGACCCGCTGCCTTACTAACGGACATCGCAGGCGGTTTTTCGCAAAAAATCAGAATTTCAGGATTCGAGGAGCCTGGCGAGTTTGTCGAGGGCAGCCTGGATATGCCGCCGGGTGCGGAAAGGGTCGCCCAAGCGGGTCAAGCGCGCCACTTCCTTGAGAGTCAGATCTTGCTGGTAACGCAGCTTGATCAGCAACCGTTGACGGGGGGTAAGTTGATCCAGGGCACGACTGAGCCTGTCCTGTTCTTCGCCCTGTTCGGCCAGTTCCTCTGGGCCCGGAGTGGGATCCGCCGGATCGAGCGAGGCATTGGGCGAAGGTGAGAATTCGGTGCTGTCCAAGGATACGGTCTCAGCCCGGCGCGCGCCGAGTAACCAGTGTTGCCCTGGTGTCAAGGTCTCGTTCAATCGGCTTACAGTGCCAGCCAGTTGTGACGTGGTCAGATCCGGAAACTCCCCCTGCAAGGTACCCAGGCATTCCTGCAGGCCCATGCCCTGCTCAAACCTGTACTTGAATATCAGCTGATCGAGTTGGGATAGCTCCGTGATGGATTTGAATGGCCGCGCCCGCCCATCCTCGCGGCGGCGCCAGTCGATGCACAGATTGGCAATCACCACCCCCAGCCAGCTGCGAAAGCCGGCTGAGCTGTCAGGCCGGTAGCTCAACAGCCGGCGAAAGTCGTTGTCGCTGAGTTTCTCGCAGATGTACAGATAGCAATCGTTGAGTCGGTCACGGTCGTACTCATACTGGCTTGCCACGTGCATGATAGTGGGTGCATAGCTATCCAGGAACTGCTTCCAGGCCTTGCCTGCTCCCGCCGTCTGCAACCGCGATATCAGGTCATTGATGAAACGTCCGGAACCTGAACTCCCATTTGACATACCCGCAGCTATTGGCTCTCACCACCTCGACGATTGACAAAGAGAATACAAGGCACCCAAACGGAGACAAGATACGGTGTCTCTCGCCGATCACTCCTGGGCTCATCACCGCCGCCCACTCCAGGAGGGGTAGACCACCTTCTCCTTGATTTTTCTGAGCTTAGTCTACAACGTCGCCAACGAGCAATGGCTCACCGCTTACGGTAGAGCCAAGGCGTACGGAATCCTAGGTTGACTCGGTTAAGCCCGCAAGAAAGTTCGTACAGCTTCTGTTGAACTCAGGTGTCCACTCGTGACCGCCGTCGAACAGGTTCGACGTCACGGTCACTCCGCTGGATTCGAGACGAGCGACGTCACTCTCCAGTTTTTCCGGCGAGTACCATTCGTCGCGCTTGCCACGACCTATCAACACCGGCGGCAATTGTTCGAGCTGTTCTTCGGTGAGTTCCGGCGGCAGGTCGCCGCCCAGCGCGATCACTCCACTGCAAGGATAACCGGCAGCTACGGCGGCCCTATAGGCCATCGCCACTCCCTGTGAGAAACCCAGGTACACGAGTTTAGGGCTGTCGAGGAGATCGGCCTGAAGACTCTCGACAACGGCATGTACATACTGAATATTTTCGGCGATCGTGGACTCTCGGTTGAGTTTGGTCATCCACGAAGCGACCACCTCTCCGGTCTTGGTGTTGTAGAACGGATGTAGGGCCTGCACCGCAGCGATCCGATAGTCTCTCAGCCCTGGAATCTCCAGGAGATCATCCAAGTGGTGCTCAGCGTTCTCACCATAGCCATGAAATCCCACGAGCAAGTGCACCGCGTCCTTCGAGGAATCGGAGCGGATGAGATACCTACCATGAATCGCCACTTCAACGAGGGTCTGCGAGAGCACTTCAGTCACGCTAAAGCCTCCTCTTCCCGGCCCGGCTACGTAATGCCTCCGAAAAGGCCAGGGCCTCGTCTTCCAGAATCTCGGCCAAGGCCGGGCTGCCTGCCGCCTCTTCCACCTTCCGCACGAGAGCGCTGCCTACAACCACGCCATCCGCCACTTGGCCTACCCGGATCGCCTGGTCTGGGAGCGAAATCCCAAATCCCACCGCCAGGGGCTTCCTCACCCTCCGTCGAATTGCCTTGGCGTCGCGGAGCAGCTCAGCCGGTAGCTCCCCCTGATCACCGGTGACCCCGGTACGCGAAACGTAATAGACGAATCCTGAAGACGATTCGCCGGCGGCCCGCACCCGGTCGCGAGTGCTGGTCGGCGCCAGCAAGAAAATAGCGTCGAGCGAGCGTGATTTCATCGTGGGCAGGTAGTCGGCGACGGCCTCCTCGATCGGCAGATCGACACACAGAACACCGTCGACCCCTGAAGACGCTGCTTGATCAGCGAAACGCTCGAACCCTCGCGCATGCACCGGATTGAAGTAGGTGAACAGCACGACGGGAGCACCCAGTTGATCGCGAACCCCGGCAACGAGATCAAAGATCCCCGAAAGGGTCGTACCAGACTCTAGGGAGCGCAGTGCGGCCCGTTGGTTGACCGGACCATCGGCGATCGGATCGCTGAACGGAATACCCAATTCGATCACGTCGGCTCCCGCCCGCCCCAAGGCCAGGAGAAGATCTCGAGAAACTTTGAGGTCTGGATCCCCCGCAGTGATATAGGGGATGAAGGCTGCGCGCCTCTCGGCTCGGCAGCTCTTAAATGCTTCGTCAATGGCGCTCAACGGACAGTCTCCAGCAGCTCATTCGTCAATTTGAGTGGTTGCGGCCCGGCGACGACTCGCCTGAGCTCGCGCTGCAGTCCGTGTCGGCCGCCAAGCCGGCTTCACCCGACTCCTTACGGTCATACTCCATCACGGTCTCCACATCCTTGTCCCCGCGACCTGAAAGATTGACCAACAAGATGCTCTTCGGTCCGAGAAGGGGTGCATGTTTCATCGCTTCGGCGATCGCATGCGCACTCTCTAATGCCGGCAGAATTCCCTCGGTGGAAGCCAGAAGATGAAAGGCCTGTACCGCTTCGTCATCGGTAACCGAGGTGTATTCAATCCTGCCCTCGTCCGCAAGAGCAGCATGTTCCGGCCCGATGGCCGGATAATCGAGCCCAGCCGAGATCGAATGCGTGGTGGCGATCTGTCCTTCTTCATTCTGCAATACCATCGTTCGAGTGCCGTGCAAAACGCCCACCGCCCCGCCGCGAAAGCGGGCGGCATGCTCCCCTAGATTTGTGCCGGTGCCCCCCGCTTCGACACCAATGAGTCGTACCCGATCAGATTTGAGAAATACTCCAAAGAGGCCGATGGAATTGCTCCCACCTCCAACACAGGCGATCGCCAAATCCGGCACCCTACGACCGGTCTGTTTCCTCAGCTGCGAAGTAGCCTCTTGTCCGATGACCTGATGAAAGTCGCGCACCATTCTGGGATAGGGGTCGGGCCCTAGTACCGATCCCAGCACATAATGCGTCGTCCGCACGTTGGTAACCCAGTCGCGGAGGGCTTCGTTGATGGCGTCTTTCAGTGTCTGGCTACCCGAGTCGACCGGAACGACTTTAGCCCCGAGGAGGCGCATGCGTTCGACGTTCAGTCGCTGCCGGCGCATATCCTCGACACCCATATAGATAGTGCAGGTCTGTCCCATGAGAGCTGCTGCCGTCGCTGTAGCCACGCCGTGCTGCCCTGCCCCGGTCTCCGCAATCACCCGGCGCTTTCCCATCGTCTTGGCCAGCAGCGCCTGACCGAGGGCGTTGTTGATCTTGTGCGCCCCGGTGTGCAACAGATCTTCACGCTTCAGATAGATTCTGGCGCCCCCGAGCTCACTGGAAAGCCGTTCTGCAAGATAGAGCGGCGTCGGCCTCCCGGCGTAGTTCCTCAACAGGTAAGACAACCGTCTTCGGAAACTTCTCTGACGACGAACCCGGTCATACGCGGCCGCCAGCTCAGCCACCGGAGCCATCAGCGTCTCGGGGACAAAACGCCCGCCATATTGCCCGTAATAACCTGGGAGTTCCGTCACGGTAAGTGGGTCCTTTGCAGGGCTGTGAAGAGTTGACGCATCAATACCGGATCCTTGATCCCAGGAGACGACTCCACTCCCGAGCATACATCGACACCTGAGGCGCCACTCCGCAGCAGTGCTTCACCGGCAGTTGCGGGGCCGATGCCTCCCGCCACCAGGGTGGGGCGGTCCGTCGGTAGATTCGCCACCGCTTCATATGGCCACTTCTTACCGGTACCGCCGAAAAGGGTCGGATGACTCGCATCAAATAAGTATCCCCACACTCTTTCGTAACCCGTCAACTCCTCCGGCGAAAAGGCCTCGTCGACTCGAAACGCTTTGATCGCTCTAGACCCGAACTGATGAACATATTCGGGATCTTCATCGCCATGGAACTGCAGCAGATCGAGACCCACTGCGGCGGCAATTTTCTCCGCCGCGGAGGCTGGATGATTGACAAAGACTCCGACCAGCTGAGTCCGGCCTCGAACCGCGTCCGCAACGGCAGTCGCCGTCTTCACGTCAAGACAACGCGGGCTCTCCGGCACAAAGTTCAGCCCGAGAAGATCGGCTCCAAGTTCGACCGCCAGGACGGCATCTCGACGGCTGGTGATTCCACAAATCTTTACCAGATTCTTCATCGGCGCAGGTAAATTTCGAGATCGCGCAAGGATTTTTCCTGGCTTGCCGTCTCGACCGAGCCAGGTCGCAGTTTACGAATCTCGTCGAGTGCTTCGTCTGCACTCATACCCTCGTGGATGAACCAGGCGGCGAGAAAGGTGCCGGTTCGGCCGTGTCCACCTTGGCAATGGACGCCCACAGCTTTACCTTCGTCCATGGCATTCTCGGTCACTTTGATGAAGTCGAGCAGCTGGTGCTGGGAAGGGGCCGTAAAGTCCTTCACGGGAACATGGATCAGCTGCATGCCGTACATCTGAGCTACATCGGAAGACATCGAATTCTCGGTCAAAGAAAACAACACTTGCAGGCCCTCTCGATGGAGAAAGGCGAGGTCACTTCGAAGATCGGTGCGACCACCTGGCCGAGGCATACCGGCGAGCTTGCCGTCTCGCACCCACGAGAATCCGGAGAAAGTCTCATTATTATCGACGCCAGCGGGCTGCGAAGAAAGGTCTCCCCGCGACGCTGTATCCTCGTCATCGAGGCCTGGAGAAGCCGCGAGGGCGCAGACGCACAGGAGACCGGGCAGGATGTTATGAAGAGAGAAGATAACGACTGCAATAGTACAGCCGACTCGATCGCGATGGTGGCACATGTCTCCAGGCGATCCTACGCAACACCTCCAAGCTCCGTAATCGATTCGGCGACCTTCAGCGCTCTGTCACGGCCCGACCTGTAATGCACCGCTACCTTCGCACCCGCACGCGCAAGTATCCTAGCAATTGACGCGCCTATCCTACGCGATGCTCCTGTAACGATTGCGGCCCTGCCAGACAGATCAAAAGGCGACTGCTTTTCTCTCTCAATACTCTCATTGACCACTTTATGACACCTCTCAGATGACTAGTTTCCGGCCCAGTCTTCGACGTGAGAAAAACCGACAAATTTCCGGCCATGCTGTGATTCACATATTGTCAGCAGCGCTTGTCGGTAAAACTTAATCGTCGTGAAATCTTCGAAAAATGTAATGTAATACGGCTCGCATTCCTCGCTTTGATACTGCTGTCCAGTTAATACCGGGCGATGCTTACGCGAGAACTCATCGACAGATTTGCCAATCACCACACCGAAATGCTCCATTCCCATCCAATACACTCGCCGGTGGACGGGAGGG
>JAZFTL010000418.1:0-2030 GCA_036446675.1 Thermoanaerobaculia bacterium | reverse complement strand
ATCTTGTACGATGCATGCGGTTGACGGAAATGGCATATCCGACGTCACCGTCGCACAGATCACCATCTGTACCTGGCGACCCGAAATTCCCGACATCTCGAGCGCCCGCTGAACCGCGGGCACAGCAAAATCGGAGAGCTTCTCATGTTTCTCAGACATCCGTCGCTCGCTAATGCCGGTCCGGGTCTTAATCCACTCATCGGAAGTATCAACCAGCGCTTCCAAGTCGGCATTCGTCAACCGCTTCTCCGGCACCGACATACCCGTTCCGACAATTCTCGCCCTCATGACACAGACACCTCGACGCGGTTAGCCTCATGGAGCAGTCGCTTTTCCTGTGCATGTAGCTCAGCAACCTTGTCGCGAATCTTGGTGTGAACCTGCGCCGCCGAAAACTCGACAGCGCGTCGGATCGCGTTCTGAATCGCCTTGGAGTTCGAACTGCCGTGCCCAATGAAACACCCGCCGTTAATTCCCAGCAGAGGTGCCGCACCATACTCCGTATAGTCGATACGTTTCAAGAAGTGCCTGAAGGCAGGTTTTGCCAAATAGGCCCCAATACGCGATCTCCAACTCCGCTTGAGTTCCTCGACCATCATTTCCTCCATGAATTTGGCGAACGATTCGGCACTCTTGAGCAGCACATTGCCGACAAACCCGTCGCACACGACGACATCGAGAGTACCGTTGAATACGTCGCGACCTTCGACATTTCCAACGAAGTTCAATCCTGTCGTCTGCATGACTTTAAACACTTCCTTGGTCAGGTCCGATCCTTTGTTCGCTTCCGTACCTATCGAGAGAAGACCGACTTTCGGAGCTACGGTGCCGAGAATCTCTTGAGCGTAAAAGTGCCCCATGACGGCGAATTGACGTAAGTGGGATGGCCTGGTGTCGACGTTCGCCCCAACGTCGAGAACGACCGTCCTGCCTCCACGGCTGGGAAATACCGCGGCCAATGACGGGCGGTCAACGCCCTCGATAGCTCCAATGATGACTTTGGCGGTGATCATCGCGGCTCCAGTATTGCCTGCGGTCACCATCGCATGGGCCTTTCCAGCTTTCACGAGCTCGCCGCAGATGCGCACTGACGAGCGCCGCTTTTTCCTCAGAGGAGTAATCGCCGGCTCGTCCATGCCGACGACCTCGTCGCTATGGACGACCTCGACATTGGGATTCTTCACCTGAGAGCGGCTCATCTCAGCAGCTATTGCCGCCTCGTCGCCTACTAAGAGAATAGAGGTTCCGTCTTCTTCGGCGGCTCGAAGAGCCCCACTTACTATGGCTCCAGGAGCCAAGTCTCCGCCCATTGCGTCTACTGCGATCTTCATGGCTTCATCACTGCTTGAGAGGAGACCACCTGAGGAGCTGGCGCCACGATGACCAAGGGCAAACCAGGTGCAAGCGATACCTTACTGGTGGAGGGATTCTACCAGAGGTCCCGGAGGGTTGAAACGAATCCCGGTACTAAAGAGAGTCCTTGACTTCGATGACTTCGCGACCTCGATAGTATCCGCAGTGAGGACACACCCGATGCGGCAGCTTGGCTTCGCCGCAGTTCTGACATGTCGAAGTTGGTGGTGCCGAGAGTGCATCGTGGGTGCGGCGCCGATCTCGGCGTGCTTTGGAATGGCGTCGTTTCGGATTAGGCATGGTTATCGTTCCTTTTTCTGAGCGTTTGACTCAATCTTATTAGTTCTCAGCCGCCCCCAGTAGCTTGAGTGCAGACCAACGGGGATCGATCAATTCGATATCGCAATCGCAAGCCACCTGATTTCGATTGACACCGCACCCGCAGCAGAGTCCGGCGCAATCCTCTTGACACAGTCCCTTCACCGGCAGATTCAGTGCCAGATGGTCTCGTAGAACCAAATCGGTGTCGAGTATTTCATCGTCGAGCAGCAGCACACTCATCTCTCTCGTACTCAACTCATACTCACCGCCACTAAATTCTCGCAGCCCGACTTGAATCTGCAGATCTATTTTCGCCTCTACTTCCTTCTTGATCGGCTCGAGGCAACGGGCGCACG
>JAZFTL010000417.1:0-4906 GCA_036446675.1 Thermoanaerobaculia bacterium | reverse complement strand
TTCCGGCTCGCGGCGGGTGCCGATTTGGGCTTTGCAATGCGACGACGTTTGGTACCCGCCTTGGCTATTTCTTTCAAGCGCCGTACTTTAAGTCTCTCTTGGCGCCGTTTGCGGCGTCTCTTGAGGTCTCGATCTTTTTCTCTCATGGTAGCTCCTCTGGAATCAAATCAATCAGTCAACGTCCCTATCCTGCTGATGAATAATGCTGGAGAGAGCGCTGCTATCGCCGGGTGTAACATACCTTGCCAGCTTGTCCGACTGGCCGCCCAACTGTCAAGTTCAGGTCGGGATTCGGCTCCGATTCTAGAATCGGAGTTGAAACTTTCATATCGGCAAATTCCCGTGCTTTTTTTGGGGTAGCCGCTGGCGTTTATTTTTCAGCTGTCGCAGGGCGCCAATAATCTGAGGACGCGTCTTCCTGGGTTCGATAACCGCATCGACGAAGCCGCGCTCTGCAGCGATGTAAGGGTTGGAGAATTTGGCGCGATATGTGCTCACTAGATCGGCGCGTAGGTCTGCAGCCCCGTCTTCTGCCGCTTGGAGGTCCTTACGGTACAGGTTGTTCACGGCTCCTTCCGGACCCATCACCGCGATTTCTGCAGTGGGGAAGGCCAGATTGATGTCGGTGCGCAGATGTTTGCTGGCCATGACGCAGTAAGCCCCGCCGTAGGCCTTGCGGGTAATCACGGTGATGTTGGGGACGGTGGCTTCCGCATAAGCGTAGAGCAGCTTAGCACCGTGCTTGATGATGCCGTTGAATTCTTGCTGGGTGCCGGGAAGAAATCCCGGGACGTCTTCAAAAGTCACCAGTGGAATATTAAAGGCGTCGCAGAACCGCACAAATCTAGCTCCCTTGAGCGAAGCATCAATATCTAGTACACCGGCAAGATATGCTGGTTGGTTGGCGACGATGCCGATACTTTGATTGCCCATATGCGCGAATCCGATGACCAGGTTCCTGGCGTATTGGGAGTGCACTTCGAGGAATTTTCCATCATCGACGATCGCGTCGATCACCAGCCTTATGTCGTAAGGCTTGTTGGGGTCTGCCGGGATGAGTTCATCGAGAGCGGCCACCTCGCGCTCGGGGCTGTCCTGGCTCGAGGTGATAGGTGGATCGTCGAGGTTGTTGCTTGGAAGATATTCGAGCAACTGACGAATGGCCAACAGGCAAGCCGCGTCATTGGGTTCGGTGAAGTGGCAGACACCGCTCTTCGAAGCATGGGTGGTGGCTCCACCCAACTCTTCCTTGGACACCTCTTCGTGGGTCACGGTCTTGATGACGTCGGGACCGGTCACGAACATGTAGCTCGAACCCTCGACCATGAATATGAAGTCCGTAATTGCCGGGGAGTAGACAGCTCCGCCGGCGCAGGGTCCCATCACGGCGCTGATCTGTGGCACCACCCCCGAAGCCAGAGTATTGCGGAGGAAGATATCGGCATACCCACCCAAAGAGGCCACGCCCTCTTGAATACGCGCTCCCCCGGAGTCGTTGAGACCGATGATCGGCGCGCCGTTGTCCATGGCGAGATCCATAATCTTGCAGATCTTCCGGGCGTTGGTCGCCGAGAGCGAACCCCCGAAAACGGTGAAGTCCTGCGCGAAAACATAGACAAGGCGGCCCGCAATGGTTCCGCTACCGCAGATTACCCCGTCACCCGGGATGCGCTGCTCAGCCATTCCGAAATCACTGCAGCGGTGCGTAACCAATGCATCGATCTCGTTGAACGAAGCTGCGTCTAGTAAGAGATCGACTCTCTCGTGTGCCGTGAGTTTTCCGGCCTTGTGCTGGCGAGCGATGCGCTCACTTCCACCTCCCGCCCGAGATGCCTCGAGGCGTCGCTCGAGGTCTAGGCGCTTGGCTTGGTGGTTATTCGAACCTTCGTTTTCCATCTCGCTTCCTCTCTTCTAGTGTACTGCCGCATCGAGGTCAAGAGCGACTCTGCGACCGTCGTTATGAAACAATTCTATGTTGTGCCGTTCTCCGGACTCGATACCGTCTCAATCGCCAGAAGTCTTGCCCAGGTAGCTGACCGCGATGGCGACCATGTAGACGCCTATCTCGAGAGGTGTGAAGAGATCACTCTTCTGCCCGAGGGTCAATCACCCGGCATTTGTGTCAGAGAGCAAGAGGGGTTAGCCCTTCGCCTCGTAAGAGGTAAATCGAGCTGGATCGCGGCTCGCGATCGCATCGATGCTACTTCGTTCGAGTCGGCTCTCAGGCAGGCCTCCAGGACGTCTCCCGTAGTATTCTATCCGTTGCCTGAGATGACTCTCAGGCGGTTTCCACGATGCGTTGATGTGCCTGAACTCTACGCTTTCTCGGAGCTTCTAGATCGAGCGATTTTGGGGCTCCATGCCGCGTTCCCGTATCAGCTGACCCTGGTTCGACACCGCCGCTGGTCACAGGTGATTGGGACTCAATTGACCGCAGCGTCGCAGCGAGAATTTTTCTACAGTTGTGTCATAGAACTCCCCTGGGCGCGTTACGGGCAGGTTCTCCCGGAGATTGACGAAGTTGCCGCCCAGCGCTTGGCGAGGGGAGTCCAAGCTCTCTTCAAAGCATCTACGGCGCCGCCTGTAGAGCCCCGCGAAGGGCCGGTGGTGCTGGGGTCTTCCGCTACGGCAGTGCTGCTTCATGAAGTGGTCGCTCACGCGCTCGAGGCCGACACTCTAGCTCTGGGTGGTGCCGTGAGCGCGGCGCGGGGAGTCGAACTCGGCTCGAAATGTTTGAATGTCTTAGACGACCCCTCGGGCGCCCCGCCGGGGATCGATCGCGCCTTCGACGACGAGGGTGAACCTGTCCTCAGGCGCTGGCTACTGCGAGAAGGGGTGGTGGATCAGCCGCTGGTAGATCTCTACCATTCTCGAGGCTCGGAGAGCCTGATTGCCGGGGCGGCGCGGCGTGATAGCCGATACTCTTCTCCCGTGCCGCGCTCGACCTTTCTAGAGATGTTACCGGGTGAGGAGTCTTTGGAAGACCTCTTGAAGGCAGCAGACGGCGGCTTGTACTTGCCCGAGGCGTCAGGTGGGAGACTTCACCCTCAGTCCGGTTCTTTCACTTTAGACTTTCCCTATGCGAGGCAGATCCGATCTGGTGGAGAGCTCGGCGAGTTCTCTTCCGGCTGTCGGGTCGAGGGAACGGTGAGCGCGATTCTGAGCAGTATCCGGGGCATTGGGCGAAGCGTCGAGACAGCAGGCGCTGGATGGTGTGCTAAGGGCGGTCAGAAATTCGCGGTCTTTGCGGCTGCTCCCGCCACTCAGATCGACTCTGTGAAGGTCATCGGGTAATGGATTCTGCTCCCGTTCGAGAAGCGGTTCGAAGACTGGAAGCCGATGGCTTTGCCGCGGTCGAGGCGTATGCCAAGCGAGGTCGGTCGAGAAAATTCGAGCTGGGACCCGCAGGGAAACTCGTAACCACTTCAGAAGAGGCCGGCTGGGCAGTCCGGGCGGGCGACCAACACTCATCCTTTTTCGCTGCCGGAACGGGTTCCATCGAGGCTGTAGAGCCTGATCATCAGTGGCCGCAGGGCGAGGGAAGGCCGCTTCGACTGCCAGGGCCTTCGGTGTCGAGGGCTTGGTCTCCTGGTAGTGACTTGGATGCTCCAATGTTGGTGGAGCACGAAGCGCTGGCGATGCTCGAGTCGATCAGGGCCGAGTTGGGTCGAGAGATTCCAGGCGCCCAATTGTTGCGAGCGGTCTTGGAAGAGGGGTCTAGCGACTCGGTGATCTCGAACTCACGCGGCGTGCATGCAAAAACCAAAGGACGTGTGGCCACTCTCTATTTGGAAGTTGCCGGGAGTGGTCGCGACAATCTGACAGCTACCCGCTATCTGGCGGTGAGAGAGGCGCGTAACTTTCGATGCAAGTCTCTGGTGCAGCACTTGGCCAATGAGTTGTTCGTCCGCCGTGATGCGAAATCGGGATCTCGAGATCGCGGCGAGTTCCTGCTCGCTTCCGAGGTAGGAGTACGGCTCCTGGAAGGCCTCTTGCCGCTATTGATCGGCAGGGATGCGGTTGATGTCGCGACCCGACTCGAGGATCGTCAAGGCCGTATTGGAAGTTCGCTGGTGACAGTTGTCGACGATGGAGGCCTGGCTGGAGGGGTTCTCGAGGCCGCTGTTGATGGCGAAGGGACACCTACCAAACGAATGACTCTGATCGAAGCGGGGCGGTACCATCAACCTCTTACTCCCTGGTGGGAGGCGAGTGAAAAACGGTTGCCCAGTGGATGCGTTGGTCGTGCAAGCTGGCGCGATCTGCCGAAGGCTGGGCCGACGCATCTGTTTTTGCTGCCGGATCCGTCCGTCAGTGTCTCTTCCCTGGTAGGGGCGGTGAGTCGAGGCTACTATCTTCTCGGTTGCGAAGGTCCCGGAAGCTTCGATCTTTCAGAGGACCGCTTCAGCCTTCCGGTTTGGGGATTTGTCTTGAGGCAGGGTAAGTCGGTCGAGCCACTCTCGGGCTCTAGGCTCGAGGGCAGGATAGGCGCTCTTTTGCGGGGGATTCAGGCAGTCGGTCGCGACCTGATGTTTGCTCCTCTATACGGCATGATCGGATGCCCTTCAATGCTGGTGACAGGAGTAGAATTGAGGTCGGTAGGCTCCTAGCCCGGCTGCTGGAGACAGTTTGGGATACCGAGTCTACTGAGTCGAAGTGACTGCCGCAGTCTCTACTGCAGACTTGACGGGCTTGACGACGAGCTTGAGTTTGCCGCCGTTGGGAGTGCACTTGATCTGCACCTCTTGACAGCCGGTCCTCGTGTGCAGCTTGCTCAGTTGGCTGGAGAGGATCTGGCTGAATTTCTGAAAGTCAGGCAACGGACTCGACGGAGCGGCGTTTTGAATCTCTCCGTACAGGGCTCGGAGGGTGTCGATCGAGGGCTCTTGGGTATCGAAGGTCTTGG
>JAZFTL010000416.1:0-2733 GCA_036446675.1 Thermoanaerobaculia bacterium | reverse complement strand
GCGTCAGAGTACGACACTCAAGGGTCCTCGTCCGGAAGGAATACCGGGACTCCTTGTAGACGAGATCGACCTGACCGGAATATTTCTCACGTCGGATGGACCGATCGCTCAGGTGCAGTCGGCTGATCAAGATCGAAGCTATCTGATTCGCGAAAACCAGCAGCTCTACGACGGAGTGGTCATCCAAATAACTGGTTCTGGAATTGTGTTCAAACAGTATGTAGACGATCCAACCGCTCTCAAACCATTTCGAGAAGTGGTTAAGAAGCTCAACCCGTAAGTGTGCTCACTTGGAGAGTTTCACTGCGGGAGGGAGGCGAGCGCCATGCGTAATGTCATGATCAAATCGAGAAGGGGCAAACTTGGGGTGTGGACGATCGTTCTCGCCTTTTCGGTGGTCGCACTCACGATCGGATGCTCTTCGACAGCTGTCCGACAAGTTGCTACCGTTGAACCTTCAGCGCCGTTGGCGCAACAGGAGGCAGGGCCAAGGGAAAACCCTCGGACCTCAGCTCTCGAAATTCAATCCGTCGCGATAGAAGAGGGGCCGAAGGCGGCGCGGATTACTATCGCGACCACAGGGGCTCTAATCTGGACGACATACCGGGACACAAATCAGAACTTGGTCGTCGAGTTACCTAATAGCTCTCCTTCCGCAGCGATCTCAAGCACCTACTTGAGTGATGGACTGATCGAATCAGTCAGGATCAGACTGCTCGATACTGGGCTGCGACCCCTCACAAGCCTCGTGGTAAAGACAAGAGCGGAAGCAGAGCACTCGATCAAGGCTAGCCAAGGATTACTTGAAATTCAATTCACTCCGATTCGAGACGACTGGGCGAACCTGCTGGGCGAGAGTACGAGTCCGGTGATCGACACTCCAGCAACTCAAGAAACGGGTTGGGAGGAGCCTCTTCCTCAAGCTGAGCCGGCATACCCGACCGCCCCCGAGCCGATGCTGCCAGTCGAGGCCGCAACGCTAACCAGCCCGGCAAACCAGCCGGAGGGTACAGAAGCTGTATTAGAGGTAGAGCCCGCCCTTTCCGAGCCGGCTAATGATGGGGTGGCAGCAACCCAATTGCAGAACATCGAAATCAACTCAGAGTTTGGTGAGACCATCGTGAACATACTGGGAGACGGCCACTTCTTCTACTCGACGTTCACGCTCGAAGATCCCGACCGATACGTTATCGATGTGATTGGAGTGATAAATAACGTACCCTTGGCATCCATAGGAGTCGATGACGGTCTCATCACTCAAGTTAGAGTTGCCCAGTTCAAGACAGATCCCGAGCTCGTTTCGAGGGTGGTAGTCGATCTTGAAAGACTATCCCTGCCGAAAATTATGCGACGATCTGATGGACTCTTGCTGGTATTCACCCAACAACCATCCACGACCTTTGCGGAAGATCTCTCGGCAGTCATGGATCCGCCAACCGCGGAACCCTCGGTGGAGCCCTCCGCAGACTTCATCGCGAACACTCCTCCGATGTTGGCTCAGCCCGAAGCGCCAACCTATCCCAAAGAGTCGGTCTATGAGACTCGACAAGCCGATCTCGATCCAGTCCAAGGAGATGGAATGGGTGCATCGGATATCGGCACAGCACCAACCGCCGGCCTTCCAGCACTGTCGCCGGCTACAGTCGCCGACCTTGGTTCAGCACCCTCGACAGCAGCCAATGATGTGGACCTCTACGGAACCTCCAGCAACGAGAGCACCGTGAGTACGAATTACGACGCTGCTACCGAAAGCCTGTTTGATAGTCAGACAGGCCCGACGAACGCCAGGACATATCTGGGCGCTCCGATGACGATTACGGTCAAGGACGCCGACATTAAGGATATTTTGCGATCATTCGCCGAAATCAGCGGACTCAATGTAGTTGTTCAGCCGGGAGTGAGGGGGCGGGTGACTGTTGAACTCAAGGACGTGCCTTGGGATCAAGCGTTGGAGCAAATCCTTAAGATCAACCGACTCGGATACCAACTCGAGGGCAATATCATGCGCATCGCGCCGGTGAGCTTGCTCCAGCAGGAAGCCGTTGAGCAGCAAAAACTACGCCAGGCCGAAGCACTCGCGGTTCCACTCAGGACGGTCATACGACGGGTGAGCTATGCCAAAGCCAGCGAGATTGCGAGCCTGCTCAAGAGTGGCGGAGCTGCCAGCGTCATGAGTCGTCGCGGAACAGTGATCGTCGACAACCGAACGAATACGCTCATCATTAAAGAAATTCCCGCATTCATGGATGTCGTGATCGCGATTATCGAGACCCTCGACACGCCTGAGCCGCAAGTGCTGATTGAAGCCAGAATCATAGAGACCACGAAACGTTTTAGCCGTACACTCGGAATTAACTGGGGATTCAGCGGTGTCGCCGATCCCGTGCATGGCAATACTACGGGCCTCATTTTTCCAAATAACATAAGGGCAAGCGGTGCGGTGAATCTGTCTACAGGTGGAGCCAACGGCATACTCAGTCTGTCGCTTGGAAATGTCTTGAACTCTTTCACGCTGGACGCCGTTCTGACGGCTGCCGAATCGGAAGGACTCATCAACGTGCTTTCGGCGCCGCGAGTGACCACGCTGAATAATCAGCCGGCGTCGATTCAAAGCGGACTGCAGATCCCAATCCAGACAGTGGCAAACAACACCGTGAGCGTACAATTCGTAAACGCGACGCTGAGGCTTCAAGTGACTCCTCATGTCACCGCCGAGGGAACTGTATTGATGGA
>JAZFTL010000415.1:0-4061 GCA_036446675.1 Thermoanaerobaculia bacterium | reverse complement strand
TCAGTGATGGACGGGACATTGCGAGACAAAGAAGATCTCGACAGACCTCTGAATGAAGCTCAACGGTTCCCAGCGAATTTCTCAGCGTGGGGCTTCGACGCAACCTATCGGAACTTGGATTGGGAATTGCGCGGATATTGGATCTCGAGCAAAGAAGAACTTGTCGGGGTGACCGACCTCGAACGTGAGGGCTGGATGGTGGAGGCCTCTGTGGTCGCCTGGGAAGGAGAGGGCGTGGTGACCTCAATCGAACCCAAGATTCGCCTCGATCACTCGCGACAGGATGTCCTGCTCGGGAGCGACCGCGAGACCGAAGTCCTAGCCTTGGGTGCAGATTTCTGGCTCATTGGTGGTGCGGTGCTCCGAGTCGACTATTTCTTCCACGACGAGACGGGGTTTGAAAATCTCGACAGAAACGGAATCGCTGTTCGGCTATCAGCGATTTTCTGAATATGTACACGAGTCAAAGAGAAATCCGCACTCAGTCTGTCTTTCCAGCTACCGTGGCAACGTAGTAGGCCACGGCTTCTATCTGCTCGACCGTAAGTCGATCTGCTTGCGGCGGCATGAGTCCGGATCCATCTGTCACAGATCTGCGCACGCGCTCGATATCTGGTTTGAGATCATCGAGGTTGCTCCCGATTCGAGCTCGAGCTCCCGCCTCTCTCAAAATGTGACATTGGGAGCATGGCGGCCTAGAGTGCTGGAGGAAGACTTCCCTGCCGAGGGCTGCTTTCGAATCGAGAACCAGAGCGGCCTTTCCCTCACGCCCCTCGTTTTGAGCTGGGCTCTGCCGGCATCCGGTCGAGAGGAGTGCCGCAGCGCAAACCAGAAGGATGTAAGACTGCTTCATTCTTGAGTTTTCGGAGTGATCGCGCGACCGAGAGTTAGCGTAGCAGCGTCCACGGCAGAAAGTCATCCCACTGCGGAACATCGTCTCGATTTTTGTGGTTGACTAGAATCACTATTCACCTCCAGAGATCGAGGAACTGTCCTCGCGAGTCGAGCCTCAATATAGTTGTGAGGCGGGTCGGGCCTCGGCTTCGGGTTGGAGGTCGGCGCTGGCGGCGAGGATTCGAACTTTGGGGGCCTGCGGCAAGCGCAGCTGCGTGCAGTCGTTCGGAACATCGAACGAGTATCCAAAGAGATAGCAAAATACGTAGGCCTCATCAGATCCCTGGCGATCGTGCCGATGGGTTCCGAGCCAGGCGATGGGAGCTCGTTTGATGAAGCCAGCGCCGCCGCGACGCCCCTTGAGGCCGGGCTTGGTGCGCCACTGGCCGACGAAGCCGGTGTAGCTCTGAATGTGGACAGGTACGAGGTGTTCTCCCAGCTCGAAGGTTACCTCGACGTCGCCATCGGCCGACGCCGCGAGCAGCCACAGCCGAGAGTTCGCCGGAACCTCCAACTGTTGTCCGGAGCAGGCGACAGCGTTGGGTTGTCCCGGCACCAGTGGACCCAGTCTGAATGAGAGGCCGCGGAACGAGATCTCCGGCTCGAGCAGTTCGCCGGGAAGGGTACGGCCGCGGCCGTCGAAGTCGCCGGTGGGAGGAGAGCTGTGAAAGCTGGTTGCCTCGAGGTTCCAGGGTAGAGCTATTTGCGCCATTGACCGGGGCTTGGATGGCGGGCTCGGGATGTCGAGTCGCAGCGTACGCAGTTGGTGCGCTTCGAAGTCGAGACGAAGTCGTCCTGATTCCAGCTCGAGTCGTCGTGGCTGCCTCTCGCAACCATCGACCTCCGTTGCGCCCACGATCGGAACCAGAGTTCGGACCCCGATTGCGGCTGCTTCCCGGCCACAGGCCTCTTGCAGTCGCAACACGACTCCATCACCTTCCTCGGCTTTCTTGAGAGCGTGCACCTTCACCTGGTTACTCGACAGACCGAGGAGCGAGATGCTGCGCGCCTCGCCCTTCCCTGGATTCCGCTGGCCGCCTGCATGCCGCTCAGTGATGAAGGCGCGAAGCGGTTGATTGAGTCGAGCACCCTGGCCTGTAACGGCCGAATCGCTCCAGTCGCCAACATGGGGATAGAGCGCGTAGCGCAGCTGGTGGTGGCCGAAATCCTGCCTGGCTTGATGGCGGAATTTCCGATGGGTCCGCGGTGAACGGACCAATGAAAGCCTCAGGGTGTGGGCGTCGGGGTGATCCCAGCCGTAGCGGCAGTCGCTTAGGATCGAAACTCCGAAGTTGGCTGGCGCCGAACTCAGGTCGGCCCATTGCTGGGCCGGAACTTCGTATTTGGTGGGTCGATTGACCCCTCGTCGGATGGTACCGCAGCCGAGATCGTAGGTGGCTTCTTCGGCTCCGTTCCGTAGTGGAAAGGAAGCCTTGAGTAGATGGCCGAAGGTGCGCCAGTGGATGTCGGTTTCCACCTCGAGCCGCGTCCCAGCTTCCCCGGCCACCAGACGGAAGACCTGGCGAATCGATGAGCGCCGCATCGTCCGTCGCACTTCGAGTGCCACCGACGCCGGCCCGTCTTCAAGGATACCGACAGAGGTCGGACGAGCGGCGCTGGTGGCTACTGGAGATCTGCACAGATCCTCGAAGAGAATCTCCCAGGCCGGCCAGCGACTCGATCGATCGGCCAAGAGCTCCAGCCGTGCCGGTGCCTCCAGAGATTCCTCGCCGCTAGCTCGGTGCACCAGCCCCGCCAGGTTGCCATGGTGGTCGCACGTAGCGACAAGGTGGGGTCCCGTGAGGGTCGTTTCGGTAATTGAGAGACCAGTGCTCAGCCGGCACCCTCTGGAAGACGGGCGCACCTCGTAGACCGACAGCGATAGCGACTCGACCGTGGCGAGGAAAGTCACTTTGATCTTACCGTTCTCAAATCGGGCCTGGCTCGGAACTTCAGCGCCCTCGCCGTCGAAAACTCGCACTGTCGCAGCGTTACCGGGCGTCCAATGAATGTCGGCCCTGACGAGATCCTCTCGGCGCATACCCAGTGGATTGAACACTACGAGAGGGTAGCCTTCGACGTCGGTGTCGAGGCGTGCTGCGATCGATTGAACCGAGTCCACTAGAACCTCGGCGAACTGGTTGAGAGCGACGATCTCGTCGTTCCAAGAGATCTCGTAAGCCGCGGGAATGCTCGTGCCCGTGAGGTCATCGTGCATCTGGTGCCATAAGAAGCGAATCCAAGCATCTTCAAGACGCTTTGCTGGGTAGGGGCGAGTGCCGAGCAGCATTGCTGCAACGGCGGCGTGTTCGGCCGTCTGTGCGAGCTGTTCGTTGGCGCGGTTCCAACCTTTCATCGCCGCCTGCGAAGTGAGGCATCCGGTGCCATGAGTCGGCAGTAGGAGTTCTCCCGAGTGCTCGGGAAGAAGCTGAATCTGAGATTCTTCGAACTGATCAAAAAACTCGCCCGAAGTGGCGCTCTTGACTTCGATCGGTCCACCCTCTGGGCTCTTTTCCAGCCATTCGACGGACTGATCGTCGACGGCGCCACCACGGTCGCCGATGCCGAAGTACTTGTATTCACAAGAGACTCCGCAGCGCTCGGCGAGGCGGTCGATCCGTTCGATCCAACGCTCTGCTTCGGCTAGGTTCTCATTGATTCCGTCGCCATACGCCTCGGGGTCGAGAACCGCAACGATCCCGTTGCCGTCGGGACCGCGCCAAAAGCCGACCGCGAAGGGGATCTCGGCTGGGGCCATCCACTTGATGAACTTTTGCGAGGAGAAGCCTTTGAGACCACAGTGGGCGGCGATCGTCGGAAGCGCGAATCCGAAGCCGAAACCATCGGGCAGAAACAGGTCGTTACAGCGCCGGCCGAACTCGCGCTCGAAGAAGGCGTTGCCATAGAGGATGTGGCGGATCAGCGACTCGGGAGAGACCAAATTGACGTCCACGGCGTCGAGCATGCTTCCCGCTGGAGCCCAACGTCCTTCGGCCACCCAGTGCTTGAGCTCTTGATACTCGAGCGGATAGTACTCGCGCATCAGCATGTAGCGAAAGGCGCCCTCGAAGCTGAGACGATAGTGCGTAGATGTCTTGAAATGCGCGAAATTCTGTCGCAGCGTCGCCGGAATGAATTTTCTGATCGTGTCGCGTATGGTCCAGCGC
>JAZFTL010000414.1:0-2221 GCA_036446675.1 Thermoanaerobaculia bacterium | reverse complement strand
GTCTATGTCGATGGCTACATCTACGGTTTCGACAACTCGACTCTCAAGAGCATCGACGCCGCCACAGGTGAAGACACTTGGAAGGAGCGGCCTGGGCTGGGTCATGGCTCCCTGTTCTATGCCGACGGCAAGCTGGTCATTCTCGGTGAGAGGGGAACATTACTTCTCATCGACGCTGATCCCAGCGAGTTCAAAGAGCTAGCGAGGGCCCGGATTTTCAACAGTAAGTGCTGGACCGTGCCCACTTTGAGCGGGGGCCGACTTTTCCTTCGCGATGAAACAGAACTACTAGCCTTGGACTTCAAGGGCTAAACAGGAGATCCAACCGAGTGACCAGAAACACTATCGCAAACCATAAGCAATTCTCGACGACACTGCTCTTCGTATTGGCCGTGTCCGTTTTGGGTGTACACCCTCGCGCCTCGGCTCAAGTGCCGGAATCTGGAAGTGCTGAGGCCGAACCGAACGGCACCTCCGACGAGAACTCCAAATCTCCCAAACTTCGCGCCAGAGGCTCGCTTCTGGTTCAAGAGAGCACTCCTTACCTTCCAACCTCCAACACAATCGCCACGAAACTTCCGGTAGCCCTCGCAGCGACACCGGCCAATGTCGGCCTGGTTGGCAGCGCGTTGATGTCTGAACAGAACGCTCTCGTGCTTGGGGATGCATTGTCCAACGTGAGTGGCCTCAACGTGCAACCAGGCTCTGGTGTCTTCGACTTCTTCGTCGTCCGGGGCTTCGATTCACTCTCGAGCAGCCTCGTTCTCACCGACGGCGCCGCAGAACCGGAAGTAACCTTCTACCAACTCTACAATACCGAAAGAATCGAGGTTTTAAAGGGGCCGAGTGGATTTCTCTACGGTTCAAATCCGCTTGCCGGTGCCGTCAATATCGTGCGAAAGCAGCCGATTCCCACTAATTTCGGCGTGGTCGCCCTGTCAGTCGGAAGTTTCGGCACCTATGAAGGCACTCTGGATCTGAATCGATCCAACGCCTCGAACAGGCTCGACTTTCGACTCAACGGCATGCGACGAGAAAGCGATGGTTACCGCGATGGACGCGTCAGTGAAGTCTTCGCGTTCAATCCAGCCATCACCTGGCGACCCGACGCGCAGTCGAGTCTCAACATCAATTTCGAGTATGTGAGTTCAAACTACACGCCTGACGCCGGCCTTCCGCTTTTTGGAGGCACCCTGCCCGATATCCCTCGAGAACGCTCATACGCTTCGCCATTCGACCGGTCCGAGCAAGATATCTATCGCTTCCAGGTCGACTACGACCGAGAGATCTCAGACACGATGTCGCTTCGGAACAAGCTATATTATCGCCAGCTCGATTGGCAGACCGACGGCACCATCTTTGGCTTTGTACTGCCGACGCAGGACTTCGGTTTCGAGGTGACGCGTTCCCTGCTGCTCCTCGAAGACCGCCAAAAATTCACCGGCAATCAGTTCGAGATCATTCTGACCCCTGAGAGGGGAGGAAACTCACATCGAATCCTCATCGGCCTCGAAGTCGCCAGGCTCACCGATGAGTTCTCGCTCGATGTGGCCTTTATTCCAGGAATCAATCTCTTCGAGCCCCTGGAGACAGCTAGCCGTCCGTTCTTCTTGATTCCCGGCCAATCCTTTGCCGGAGACTCCAAGACAAGCGTGCTCGCGCCCTACATCGTAGACCACTTTGCTCTTTCTGATCATGTCCAAGTGATGCTCGGAGCGCGCCTTGACCGGATCGAGTTCGACGACGCTGTCTCAGGAGTATCGAGAAGCGACACAGAACTCAGCCCGATGGCAGGGATCGTCATCTCACTCTTCGAGGACTTCTCCGTCTATGCCAATGCTGCTAAGTCATTCGCCCCGCCTTCGAACCGAGCCTCGGGAGACCTACGTCCCGAAGAGAGTCGACAGTTCGAAGTGGGGCTGCGGCGAAGCTTTCTCGAAGGCAGAATGCGGGCTACTCTCGCAGCCTATGAGTTGACCCGGGACAACATCGCCATTCCGGACGACAATGGCTTCACCCAACAGATTGGGGATCAGCGCTCGCGGGGGATCGAATTCGAGCTGGCGATGGACTTAAAACGGGGACTCCATGGAATCGTCTCGTACGCGTATACTGACTCAGAGCTGACCCAATTCGCTGAATCTGTGCTCGTCGGGTTCTTTCCGCCAACCTTTGCCACCGTGGACAGGTCAGGCAACCGTTCGGTGTTTTCCCCCGAACA
>JAZFTL010000413.1:0-2422 GCA_036446675.1 Thermoanaerobaculia bacterium | reverse complement strand
TCCAAAGGCCCAGATATCGGTTCGCTTGTCGGTCGGTTGCCCCCGAGCCTGTTCCGGGCTCATGTAGGCCGCGGTCCCGAGAATGACTCCGGCCTGGGTCATCTGCGCCGTCAGGGTCGGTGACTGACTCAAGTCTGGACTCGAGCCGCCGGGCTCCCATTCTTTGGCCAGACCGAAGTCGAGAATCTTTACGGTCCCCTGCGGAGTGACCATCACGTTGGCAGGCTTGAAGTCCCGATGCACGATTCCCCGCTCGTGCGCCGCCTCCATGCCGACCGCCATCTGCCTGGCTAAGTCGAGCGCCTCATCCAGCGACATCCGACCTCGCTTCTGCTTCTCGGCGAGGTTCTCGCCTTCAACCAGCTCCAGCACCAGGTAGTGCTCGTCATGCACCTGCTCGAAGCCATAGATCGCCGCGATGTGCGGATGATTGACAGAGGCCAACACTTTGGCCTCCCGCTCGAACCGCGCCAGCCGCTCCGGATCCTTAGTGAACTCCTCCGGCAGCACCTTGATCGCCACTTCACGGTCGAGCTTGGTATCAAGCGCTCGGTAGACCTCACCCATGCCACCAACACCCAACTTGGCGGTGACTTTGTAGTGCGAGAGTTTTGTGCCGATCATCCTTTAGTTTTCAAATTCCTGATACCAATTCTGAACGATGACGATCTGGCTCTCATCTTGCCCGCCATCTCCAGCGGACTCGGCCTTCTGGACGAAAATGAACCGCTGACCATCGGCAGCGACATCGAAACCGTCGAACCGGCGAAACGATAATCTTATCCCGCTCGATTTACGGGTGAAGAGGCGCTGTGGTGTACCCACGGCCAGGGATGGTTCGGTCTCAATTTTGACGGCCATGACCTCGTCGCCGTTGAGATAGAAGAGTTCGTCTCCGTCGCCATTCCAGCGTGGACTGTCCCCACCATCCATCGAGACCTGCCATTTACCCTCACCGCTCGGGAAGCGTTTGAGATAGACCTGACGGTCCGCCTGCTCCTCATTACTCGACACGTAAGCCACATACCGACCGACCGGTGACAGCCTCGCCCTGACGTAAAATCCACCTCCTTGTAGGAATGCTGTCGGCTGAGTACTTCCATCGGTCGCGGTAAACCACAATTCGCCTGAGCCTCTGATCCGAGTAAATAATACCGTCTTACCATCCCTGGAAAAGGAGGGGCCACTCCCCTCTGTCAAGCCTTCAATACCTCCCTCGCCACTTGCCGACCTGAGCGAAATCCATTCCGCACCCGAATCATCGCGCGACCGGTACACGATCTGTTTCCCATCCGGGCTCCAGGCTGGATAGTCGTCGCCTCCCGGCTCGAAGGTGAGACGACGTTTGGTACTCCGTTCCAGATCGTAGATCCAGATATCCCGGTAGTTGCCGAGCCCCTCGGCTACGGCCACTTCGCGCCCATTCGGCGAAAGTGCCGGAAAGGGTCGGAGTGATCCTGGATCCCCGATAATTGAGAGGTCGCCTCCCCTGCGATCGACCGAGATCAGTTGGGTAGGAGGATTCCCCACGGGGCTGGAGATATAAGCGAGCGATCCATCTGTAGCGATACTGGCCCTGCCACCATCTGAGACAACCAAGAACGGCTCGCCAGTCACCTTCAGGTCGGCTAGTGAGAAAGGCACTGCCCAAATGCCTGCATTTGTCGGCTCACGTCGGTACAAAAGATGGCCGCTAGGTGAATAGACCGGCCGACGGATTCTTTGACCCTCAACGTTGATGAGAACTCTTCGGCCTGATCCGGTCAATAATCCGATTGCGCCAAAGGAATCGGCAACCCCCTGCGGATGGATGACGAACAGCACTCCCCTGCCATTGGGCAATAGGTTGGCATCATGAAGATCTTCTTCTGTCTCCGAGTCTACCGCCAGCAACGGACTTACATCGCCACCTTGGGCCGACACCTCGAGAATACCGCTAAAGCCCGTTGCCAACACGATCCGGCCATCCGATCCCCATCCGCCGCTTCCCGCGGCTCCGATGTCGCTCGGCAACTCCGAGATGATCGAAGGCTTCCTCTGATCTATCGACATTTTCCAGAGAGCACTCTCTTTAGAAAAAGCCACCCAATTGCTATCAGGTGACCAGAATGGGGACTGTGCACCTGCCGTTCCAGGCACTTCGACGACGTCCAAGCGATCGAATGAACGGATCCACAATGCCTCATCCTTGATCAATGCCAAATGTCTGGCATCTGGAGACAGAGCGATGTCGGTAACCGAGCCATGACTCAGTTTGAATTTTCTCAACACCGGCTCCGCTTCTTCATTCGGCTTGAGATTCCAAACCGTCGCACCGATTAGAGCCAACAGGCCCAAAACCACCGCGGCGAGAAGGGCCCCTCCTTTGATTGTCAAAGCAGTCGAACCTTCAGATGGATCCGAACTGATTTCATCCGTGCCG
>JAZFTL010000412.1:0-7784 GCA_036446675.1 Thermoanaerobaculia bacterium | reverse complement strand
AAGAGAACAGCAACTCGGCAGAATTCGGCGACCAAGCGACGGTACTCTCATCCGCAGGATCGAAGGTAAATCTGGTCCTCAGATTCCGCGAAATCTCGTAAATCCAGATGTCGAACTTGCCCGCGTCGCCGTCTCGAATTTCCACAGCGGCGTGCTTGCCATCCGGAGAGATGGCAACCGCCCGATAGGCGGCGAGATCGCCCAAGGGTTCACCGGTGTCATCGGCTGCGCTATCTCCAGGTGCGGCAGCAGCACCTCCGGCCGCCTCCACCCATTCGAGGCTGGTATTCGCCTCGGCCTGCCCAGTCAGATAGGCGAGTACTCCGTTGGCTGATGATGAAAAAATCGCACGTGCGGCTCCAGGAAGAAACATGATCTCCTCTGCCAAGGGAAAGGCTTCCCCCACCAGTTCTAGTTTTTTGATATCGAATGGTTGCGCCATGAGAGTGAACTCTCGCTTGAACAGAAGATGCCCGCTGGCATACTGGGCCATGGCGCCGGAGTGCATCAAAGTTCTAAGATCCTCGCCTTCTAGAGTTGCTAGGACTACTGCAGATTCGTCTTCTCCGCCACTGGAAGCTCGAGCCGTATAGAGAAAGTGTTCCCCGCCGGGCAGAAACCAGGGATGGCGGTGCGAATCGTCGCCGCGCTCACTATCGAGCGTCGTAATAGCAGTCGACTCGCCTCCGACTGCCGGCACTCGGTGAATCGGTCCGTCGTAGTCGGGAGCGAATAAAATGACTTCATCTTCGCTCCACGTTCCTCCCTTGCCGTTCTCAGCGGCGCAGAGGGTCTGCGGCGGGCCGCCAGCGATTTGAATTCGTTTCAGCTTGTTATCGGCAAAAAACCCCAATGAACGACTGTCCGGTGACCAGAAAGGGTACTGCGCCCCTTTTGTGCCGGAGAGCGCCGAGGCCTCGGAGGCATTCACCGCCCGCACGTAAATCAACACCTCACCCTCTTCATCCGTCGCCGTAAACGAGAGATAGCGACCATCTGGCGAAACCACGACCGGACCCGGGCTCACCCCGTCGAGGTCGAAGGTGGTCCCTTCGGGCGCGGGGATCGAGGCACGCACAACCTGCGGATCACTGGACTGGTAGGTGCTCAGCAGGAGACCGAGGCCGAGCCCTACTACCGCAAGAATTCCGGCCACGCCCCAACGCGCGAAGCGACTTACCTGTGGAGATGGTACGTGCCCCGAGTCCTCGACCAGCTGTGCGGAAGCCTCTGGATCGAGCAGATAGTCCTCGAGGACAATTCGGGCCTCGCCGATATCACGCAGCCGGCGGCGATCGTCTCGTTCCAGGCAGCGGGTCAGGAGGTTACGCAATGGCAAAGGCGTAGAATTCGGCAAAGCTTTCCAATCCGGCTCCGCTCTCAGCACCGCGGCCAACACATCCGACACCGTTTTCCCGTCAAAGAGTTGATCTCCGGTCAGAAGTTCGTAGAGTACGACTCCGAAAGACCAGATATCCGAGCGTTTGTCGGCCTGCTGACCCCGTGCCTGCTCCGGACTCATATAGCTGGCCGTTCCCAGAATGACTCCCTGGCCCGTCATCTGGGCGGTCAAGGTGGGTGAGTGCGTCAGGCCGGTGTTACCGACCTCCGGTTCCCAGGCCTTGGCCAACCCAAAATCCAGCACTTTCACCTGGCCTTCCACTGAGACCATCACATTCGCCGGCTTGAGATCTCGATGGATGATCCCCTGGTCGTGGGCAGCTTCGATGGCCTCAGCGATCTGTCGCGTGATCCGCGCCGCCTCTTCCACCGAGATCGATCCGCGAGCTATGCGCTCCTGCAGAGTCTCGCCCTCAGCCAACTCGAGAATCAAGAAGGTCTTACCGTCTTCCTTCTCGATCCCATAAATCGCGGCAATGTTGGGGTGATTCAGCGAGGCCAACACCTTAGCCTCCCTTTCGAATCGAGCTAGCCGCTCTGGGTCCTGGGTAAAGCCATCCGGAAGTAGCTTGATGGCCACCTGGCGATCGAGTTTACCGTCGGTGGCAAGGAAAACCTCACCCATACCCCCTTTGCCGAGTGCACCGGTAATGGTGTAATGGGCCAAGGTCTGGCCAATCAAGCCTTGATTATCTTCCGCTGTACTCACTTCACCTCCTGTCGACTCTCACCGCGTCGAGACACCGCATCTGGCCTGACGAGACCCATACTCAGTCAGCTATACACCAAAAGCCTGCGAAGCAGGATTTACAGCCCCGCCTAGCGAAGTGGGATCACTTCCATGGTAGTAAAAAGAAACTCGGACTCGCCGGCCCTGATCGCATCGTGCGACTTGAGTTGCGCAGAGCTGACTCGAGTTCCATTCAGGAAAGTGCCGTGAGTACTCTCTAGATCACGAATGAAGAATTCATCGTCGCGAGTGGTGATTTCGAAGTGATGGGCCGATACGGTGGGGTCGTCGACCGTTATGTTGGCTCCGACCCGACCCACAACCGTTCTCGCACCGGCCAGCGGAATCGTCGGCCCAGGCTCGATGGTTCCGGTTCGCAACAGATATCCCTTAAGGATAGGGGCGGCAGGCTCCGGATCGCCGGGTGCCGCGTTGGAAGTGTCCGGCTCGACCGGATCGATCGCCGTGGTCTGTGCTGTTACTGGGGTGGTCTCTGCACCCAAATCCGTTGGAGAATCATTGTTCATTTCCGGGCCTCGTAATAGTTGAGGATGGATCGCTGTCTCAGCGCCTGTTGCCTTGTGCCGAGGTATTTTCAACCCAGCACCGCAGCTGGGGCACGTCGGACTTCCGTCCACGATCTTCGGCGCAACCTTCGATGAAAATCCTTGACCACAAGATTCGCATTCCATATCAGTCATCAACTTCTGCACTCAGCGACAATCTAAGGTTTCGCAGGGGAATATGACGTACCCTGAGAGTATACCTACGCCCCACTTCAAAAACAGCCGAAACACTCTCGCTCAGATCTCGTTTACCATCGGTTCTGCGCATTCGAACCTCGATCGTCTGATCGCCTTGGGGAATCTGCAGGGTGGCTCGAATGTCATTCCCAGCCAATCGTTTGAATACATTCTTCGCTGCCTCGATGTCTTGCAACCATATCATGCGACCGTTCAGCCAAATCGACATTTCGACTTGCTTGAATCGATTATTATATCGAAGGAACAGAGATGTAGTCGGTGGTGGATGATGGTCAGGGATGGTCTCCTCTCTCGGCGGTGGCGACTCAGGAAAATCGAGCCCGACTTCCTGCTCAGCTAGTTGGTCCTCGAGAACCTGATCTGCTCGGGTGGCGGGCTGATCTGAAACAATCTGGGTCGACAGTAGCAGTAGAACACCGCCGAGCACGGTAATACCGGCGAGGACGCTCCAACCCGGGTTGCTCCCAGCCCCGGCGCGCAAACTCCGCCAGACAGACAGTGCACGGGCTACCCAACGGTGCGATACCGACGGTTCATCAGAAGAAGGACGCACCACAGCGATCGGCAAGGGTGCGGTACCTGACTTAGGATCCGCATGGTATGGCGACCCATTCTGGGATTCGTCGGGCCCGGATCCGCCGGCCACCGTGGTAACAAACCTCGTCTCGGCGCCGACCCTACCACCCAGCACGCCCAGGGCCTCGGCAAACTCTCGGCCCGACTGATATCTCTCCTCCGGAGCTTTGGCGAGGGCTCGAGTTATAACCCCGGCCAAATGGTCCGACACCGAAGCTCGTACCGACTGTGGCGGTCGCGGATCGATCTCCAATATCTTGTAGGTAATAGCTGGAATCGTGCTACCACCGAACGGAACTTCTCCGGTGACAGTTTCATAGAGAACCGCTCCCAACGAAAACAGATCCGAGCGCCCATCAAGATCCTCTTCCTTGAGCTGCTCGGGGGACATATAGAAGGGAGATCCGACCACAGTGCCGGCTAGGGTATTCGACATCGAGGTGAACTTGACCACCCCGAAATCAGTCACCTTGGCCACTCCGTCCGAGCCAATCAAGATATTCGCAGGCTTGACGTCACGATGGACGAGTCCCTCCGAGTGAGCCAGATCTAGGGCAAGAGCGATCTGAGCGATCAGAGGCATCGCCTGATCGAGCCTCATCGGCCCCGAACGTTCGAGCCGTTCTTTGAGCGACGGGCCGTCGACATATTCCATCGCAATATAGGAAATACCAACCGCTGGATCGGACTCCGCGTCGTAGACGGCAACAATTCCGGGATGCGCCAGTCGACCCGCCGCCCGAGCCTCGAGAATGAATCGCCTATGGAGATCGGCACGCTGCTCCGGCTCGAGAGGCTGGCGCGGCGCAAAGACCTTCAGCGCAATCTGGCGATCGATGTTGGGATCTCGCGCCAAGAATACTCTACCAACCGCACCCCTTCCCAACTCCGACAAGATTTCATATCGGCCAATGCGGTCAAGGTTTTCCGGACGCAGTTCCGAATGAACCCAGGAGTCAAGTCCGGGCTCGAACTTTTTGCTCATGGGATTGGTTAAAAGAGAAGCGGTCTGGGGGGATTGTTGGTCCAGTCATCAAACGACCGGCCTGTTGTCTATGGACTACTTGATGAAGCTGTCAGTTGCACGGCTGCTCCGTGTCGCTGCGGATCACTTTGACATGGCGAATTCGCGTCGTCACGACGCCGTTGCCGAATTCGAGAAAACAGCCGCGCGCCGCCACGATGTCGTGTTTGATCGCCATGCGGCCCTGAGTACAGCCATTAATCTCTATTTCCATGGGAGAGCTGTCTTGAATATCGAACCAACCACCGGAAACCGAGTAGCCCTCGCTCTCGAGTACGAGGATTGAATAGACCGAGTTCTTGGTTGAAACGACGACCCAGTCTCCCGGGAGAAGATCTCGTTTGTAGACGGCATCGATCTCCGCCATCTCCTGGGCCATCTGGTCCAGGGTAGTGATCGATATGACTCCGGTGGTATCTGCTTTCATCACGGTGCGACTCTGATTCGAAGTGTGTCGTCCTGAGAAGTTCCTGCCCCAGTCTAACAATAATCGCCGAGCCGGTCCTCCACTGGCGTATACGTCACGTCGGGAGTTTGAGTTCAAGTCTGCTTCGATGCCTGGATTCCTTTACTGCCGACGCGGCGCCAGTCGCTCCAGCTCAGAATTGAAATTGAGCACCACGTTGATACTTTCGGGAGGCTGTTCGTCTTCTCCACGCATCACCGAAATCAGCTTTCCACCAGGAAGCAGATCCCAAATCACCTGATTCGGCTCGATAGCAGACAGATCGTGCACCAGAACAGGAACCGTAACAGAAAGATCTTCGCGCACTGAGACCGCGATAACCCGCTGGTCGGGTGTCCAGATGTAAAGTAGTTCCTTGCCGGCACCACTGCTGCCCCATTCGACCTTCAGACCCGTCGATACCGGCACGGCCGGCCCTAACCCACCGGCTAGCGCCCGTCCCCGCAGAAACACTTCGAATCGACCTGACTCATTCGAGACATAAGCTAGCTTGGAACCGTCTTTAGAGAGAGTCGCGCTCTGGATAGAGCCCCTACCCTGGAGCAGAGTCTGAGGCTCAGCTGGTTTCTCTCCGTCAAGCGGCAACACCAGAACCCCGGTCTCCTCTCCACTACCTTCTCTGAACAAGATTTCGAGTCTACTGGGAGATATCGAAAGCGGCTCTGGTCTCTGCTTACCCGCTTGCACTTCGAAGATGAGCTCCGGCTCGCTCGTTGCGGTCATTTCCAGAACATAGATTCCCTGCCTATCCCCCGCCCCCGTACAACGAACGACGAGCAAGTCTCCATCATAGGACCAGTGTGGGTTCGAGCAGTCGAGGGTCGGAAAACTCACCAAGCGGCGCAGAGCCGGCCGAGCAATCTCGGAGCCCCACACCTCATAGAGACCCTTCTCGTTCATCAAGGTGAGGGCCAACCACTGACCGTTGGTGGAGGCATCGATTGAAGTATTCGGTGCCACTCTCAACTCATCTGTCGACCACGGACTCCTCGAATCACCGTCGATCACGATAAGCCGCCGCTTGCCGCCAACCTCTCCACCTGGAAGGTAAACCAGGGTACCGTCAGCGCCTAGGTCGAATAAGGAGCGATAGTTATAAGCATCCGAGCGGACTCCAGCTGTAATAGAGATCGGCCCTGACAGGAGTTTGCGGCCCGTCAAATCGATCGGGGCCGCCAACAGTTTGTCATGCCGCGAAAAGACGAGATGCCCAGACGACGAGAGTTTGGGACTCGCCGCATCGTTCGCCAGCTCAGTTACCTCTCCGGTCTTGGTGTCGATGATCACGGCGTCCACCCGGTAGCCGCCCTGCCACGAGTCCCGCTCTCCTAGCACTGCACTGTCGGTGAGCACAGAATAGACATCAATGTCACCGTCTACATTTGCAGAAAGGGCCACAAGGCCAGGAGGCACGCCTCCCGCCATTGGAATCGTTACCAGCTGCTTAGGGCTTGCCCTTGTCATCAGGACGAGGTTTCCATCTGGAAGCCAGACGATATTGGAGCTATTCCAATTCGGGTCCATATCGACAACCGCCAAGGGTGGCGTCCTTCCGTCCGTTGGAACCTTGAAGATTCGGGTCACGCTCGACTCCTCGGCAATCGGCGCTACAAAAGCGAGCCAATTCCCGTCCGGTGAAAACGCAAAGGCAAGCACTCCGGCAGAACCAGGAACGGTTTGAGCAGCTTCACTCTCCATTCGCCTGACCACCAGTCTCCCTTTGGGTTTTGAACTTCCGGGTCGCGCCACGGCGCGAATCGCGACCGCCGCTCCATCGGGCGACACTCGCACACTCTCCGGATACAACCCTTCCGGCATTTGCAAAGAAAGCCTCTTGACGAGCGCTCCTTGATCACCACCGGCTTTGCCGCTTAGAGCCCACCAACCTGCACTGGCCAGTAACGCACCCAATAAAAGAGCGATCGCCGGCCGCAAGGAGCCCGGGGCCGAGGTTGGGCTCGCAGTGGGCGCAACCGACTCGGATTGAGGTGAACTCTGCGCCTCCTCGATATCCAGACGAGCATCTGCGATGTCGTGCAGTCGATTCTTGGCATCTCTCTCGAGACACCGGTGCAACACCCGCTTGACCTGACTCGGGATATCCTTCGGCAAGAGGTCCCAATCAAACTCGGTCTTGAGAATCGAAGCCAAGACATCGGTCACCGTTGTTCCGGCGAACAGCTGCTCCCCGGTGAGCATCTCCCAGAGCACCGCTCCGAAGGCCCAGATGTCGGTCCGCTTGTCGGTCTCCTGCCCACGCGCCTGCTCCGGACTCATGTAAGAAGCAGTGCCGAGGATCACTCCCTGAACGGTCATTTGCCCGGTGAGCGTTGGCGACTGCGACAGATCCAGATCGCTACCTGCCGCTTCCCATGACTTGGCAAGTCCGAAGTCGAGGATCTTGATCTGACCCTCCGGAGTCACCATGATATTCGCCGGTTTGAGATCGCGGTGCACGATGCCACGTTCGTGCGCCGCTGCCAAACCTTCGGTCAGTTGACGGCCCAGTTCAAGCGCTTCATCTATCGGTACCGGCCCTGTGGCAATGCGCTCCGCCAAAGTCTCGCCTTCCACAAGTTCAAGCACCAGAAACTGCTTGTCGTCGATCTTCTCCAGACCATAAATGGACGAGATATTGGGATGATTGAGCGAGGCGAGCACTTTGGCTTCGCGCTCGAAGCGTGCCAGCCGTTCGGGGTCGGTAGTGAAGGCCTCGGGCAGCACCTTGATCGCTACCTCGCGATCGAGCTGGGTGTCGCGGGCACGGTAAACCTCACCCATGCCTCCTTCTCCGAGTTTGGCGGTAATCTTGTAATGGGAGAG
>JAZFTL010000411.1:0-2168 GCA_036446675.1 Thermoanaerobaculia bacterium | reverse complement strand
GTGAATTAGGGTAGATCTATCCCGCCGGGGTGAAACGGATTGCAGCGGAGAACTCGCCGCGCTGCCTTGGCCAGTCCTCTCACGGCACCGTACTTGAGCACTGCCAAGCGGGCATACTCGGAGCAGGTGGGAGTAAATCTGCAGGCGCGAGGAAGCAGCGGCGATATCCAACGCTTGTACCCTCTGAAAAAAGCGCCTAGGAGCCGGCTCGGGAGGTTGATGTGTTCGGCGTCAGCAGCTGTCCAAAGAGCTGATGAAGATCTTCTTTCGTGTGCAGAAAGGAAGCTGTCGCTGCGGCGGGTTTGACGTGCACGAGCAGATCGAGAGGAGGCAAATTCTTGCGTTCGCTCCACCTTCTAAAGACCTCTCTGATCCTTCGTTTCACTTTCTGTCGTGTGACTGCACCGCCAACCTTTCGGCTGACCGTCAACCCAAGCCGGGCTCTACCGCATTCGTTTGGGGCTACGTAGAGAACTGCTAACGAGCCGTGTTTCCGGCGACCCTGCCGATAACAGCGCAAAAAATCCGCTCGCCGGCGCATCCGATCATGGCGCTTCAGCGTCTCACCAACAACTGGAGAGACCTGCCTGTCGATCATAGATCAGGCGGTTAAGGACTTGCGTCCTTTTCTGCGGCGATGCTTGATAATCGCTCTGCCGGCACGGGTGCGCATCCGAGCGCGAAATCCATGGTTACGCTTACGGCGTCGGTTATTCGGTTGAAATGTTCGTTTCACTGCTCTATTCCTAAAGTTTGACCAGGTGGTAGATTCGTCCGCCCCGCAATTCGATCGGAGACTCGTGAAATTGCCCCGGATTATCCCCTCTGTGGGGCCGAAGGACGAACGCTACCGGATCGGTGACCCCACGGTCAAGTGCGAAGCCCGAACAGCCGTTTTTCGATCATCGAGTTTAGCCGGGCTTGCCCAAGCCGCCGGCAGAGCGTACCATCCGGCAGCGGCAGGCTATTGGGTACTCGACCTCACAGACCTTCATGATAGCACTTCATCGTCAGCAGCTTCCGATTGGGCTGGCCCTAGTGATCACCCTTGGTGCACTTCTGTGGGATAGATCGATCCCCGCGATTGACTCGATCGGCTGGAGTACCACCGTCGCGCTCGTCCTGGTTGCGGCCCTGGCGGGATTGCACGCGCCCCTAGGAAGTGGAGGCCTGTCGCTGGGGGCAATGGTATTGCCTGTGGTGTCGCAGTTTTTTCCGAGTGCGACAATCGGATGGCTTGCCGGCGGTGCCTGGATTCTTAGAACGTTGACTGCCGCGGTTTGGTATCGGGGGAGCCGTCTGAACGGAGCGAGTCGTGACCTGCTGTCTCAGCTCTCAGCTGCTGGAAACGTGGTCGTTGCGGCGACGGTGGGGTCTATCGTTTGGAAGGCGTGCGCCGATTTGGAGGTGGTGCAGTCAGTTGAATTCAGCTGGCTTCTGCGCACCGCGGTCGCAGCAATTGCCTACTCGATATCGCTTTCCTTGGTGGCTCTCGTAAGCTCACTCGGGCCATCGGCCAAACAGCGGAGCGGTGCATTGATGCTGGATTTGGGTGGATGGCTGCTGGGCGGCCTGGCGGTGCAACTTATCTCCGCTCTGGGCTGGTTCATGGGATTCTTGCTCTTGGGCTGTTGCACGGCATTATCGTTGGAGGCGGCGCGGGGCTTGCGGCACAACCGGATCGCCGCGCTACGCGCGAAGGAGCAACGCGAAGCGACTTTAGCCGGCCATCGCATTATTTTTCGGCGGCCGGATCCTGAAGGTATCGCCGAGCAAGTTTTCACCGAGTGCAAGAAACTGATTCGCTTCTCTTGGTTTCATGTGGAACTCAGAGACAGTAGCGATAACTTTCTGAGCTGGCGATCGGGAGCGGGAGGGCAAATCGAGGAAGGCACCCCTAAGCCACCAATTCGCCCAGCACCGCGTCCTGGTCTTCACCGTCGCGTCGAGTGGCAAATCGTCGGACGTGTCTTGAAGGCAGAGGGTGTAGAAATCGCCCGGCTCCGCTTGTGGTGCGATCCTCGCGACCTCCAAGAAACCCAGCTGGAACTCTTCGACTCGCTCTTGCCGCAGATGGCGTCGGCGGTACAGCGGGCTCTCCTCGATCGCAGATCGAAACAAGATGCCCTCACCGGTCTGAGTGATCGCGGCGCCTTGAAGCAGAGATT
>JAZFTL010000410.1:0-3540 GCA_036446675.1 Thermoanaerobaculia bacterium | reverse complement strand
CGGCGCTGGCATCCGTATCGAAACAGGATTCCCGTTTCGAGCTGGCTCTTCATTGGTCACTCTGGCGCGGCCTGTCGAAGAAGCTCCGCCTGGCCAACGATCGGCTGACTGCAATCTTCGCCAGCGACGATGCGCCATCCGAGCCACCACTCGAGACGCAACAATCCTCGCGTTCGATTTCTAACCTCGGCATGACCAACAAGGTCGGACTTTTTCGAGAACAACGTCTTTCCGCCATGGAAATCAATTTCTTCGCGTCTCTGTCCAGAGAAGAAGTTTTCGCTCCCGGAAAAACCATCTTCAAGGAGGGAGAAATCGGCGAAAAAATGTACATTGTCGCCGACGGGTCCGTGATGATCAGCAAATCGATACCCGGGGTCGGCGAAGAGGCTCTAGCGTTTCTCGAGCGCGGCGACTATTTCGGTGAAATGGCGTTGATCGACCAACGCCCCCGCTCAGCCGACGCTCGTTCTCATCCGGAGAAGGGCGCTACGATTCTCGCATTGCCGCACGCGGTCGTCGACGGCCTGCTCAACATAGAGAGAGTGTCATCGGTTCGCCTGCTCAAGATCCTTACATCCCTGGCAGCCAAGCGCACTCGGGCGATCCAGGAAAAGCTCGTCGGCTGGTTCCTTCTCGCCGGCGGCGATATCGACCCGACTCCGCCGTCCAGCGGCAGCGAGTACTAGCCTGCATTATTCATGAGCGCCCCGGCATCTTGAGGAGATCGCCCCCCATCTCTGGCCGTACTCGCTGTTTGCTCCTCGACATACTGTCAAGTATGGCTTCCTCGCTCCTCGCACCGTGCGGCCTGATCTGATGGGCGCTTTCCACAATCTGCTCGCGGTCTCATGAAATAATGCAGGCTAGCGGTCCGCTACCGCTAGAAAGGTCTTGCGCACCAGGGAAGAATGCGGCAGTTTGTCGAGTTCCGTCAGACTCGCCCACCGTGCGTCTTTGCTTTCTGCTACCGTGCCCAGAGCTTCGACCACACCACTGTAAATTGTAACCGTAAGGTTACGTGTCGTGATCGTATGTCGAATCGTTCCGAGGCACTTGCCCAGTCTCCAGGTTCCGCCATAGCGCTGGGTGAGGGCCTTTGCCGGGTTCGTGTCGTCGCTGTCGACCCAGGGCAACTCCCATGTTCCCGCCAGGAGTTCCGACCCAGAGTCGCGCCGAAACAAGAGCAGACGCGCTCCCCGCCTCACGCACACGGCCACGAGCGAGAGAGCTTGCATGGGAGCACTTGGCACTCGCAAGGGGTAGTCGTCGACGTTTCCCCTGCTCCTCGCCAAGCACCACTCCGCGATCGGACACTGTTGACAAATCGGGTTCCTCGGGAGACAAATGGTTGCGCCCAACTCCATCAGCGCCTGGTTGCTGTCTCCCGGCCGTTCCGGGTCCAACCAGACCTCGGCCGCGCGGGTCAGAAAGCGACGCCCGGCGGCGCTCTTCGCCTTCAGGGGATACGCCTCGAGCCTCGCCAACACGCGCTCGAGGTTACCGTCCAGCGCTACGACCTTCTCGTCATAGGCAATACTTGCCACCGCCGCGGCGGTGTAGGACCCGACGCCTGGAAGACGTTGCCATCCGCGCGCCGTGCTCGGGAAGCCACCAGATCGAACGACCTCTCGAGCCGCTGCCAGAAGCATTCTGGCTCGGCGGTAGTAGCCGAGTCCCGACCAACGTGCCTGAACCTCGTCGTCCGTCGCTCGCGCCAGTGCATCGACGCTAGGAAACGCGACCAGAAAGCGCTCGTAGTAGGGGATCACCGTCTCTACACGGGTCTGTTGCAGCATGACTTCGGCAAGCCACACTCGGTAGGGATCGTCATCTTGACGCCAGGGAAGCGGCCTCTTGACTCTCTGGTACCAGCCGAGAAGCTGGGTTGCCCCGCTCTCGCCGCCAGTCTTTCGCTTCTCGGGTCTGCCCCTCGGCCTTATCGCCATCAGCGGGTCAATATGGCACACGCGGCGTGCCGAACTCCGTGACCGCCGGTTAGGTCTGATTGAGAATGCGCGTTGTTTCGTAGTTCTTGAAGGGTTACCGGGGGAGGTTCTATGGAGGTGGGATTTGGTGGCTCTACCCCTGTAAAATAAGGGGAATTTGGAAGGCTTTTGGGAAAAGGTGAAAGCTCTCGCTTTCGATTATAGGTGGGACAGTGTTTGTGGGTGAACCTCCCCAATAACCGTCAAAAACTAACTGCTTTCCCTGTTAAGCACCATTCGTGCCAACCACAACAGAAGAGCCCAATATCGCATCAACAACGGGGTTTTCGACCCCATCTAGGCAGCCTAAAGAGCTATGCTACTATTTGCTTCGCTCCGTCAAAGGAACCCCTTGAGCGGCGCCGTACCGACGCAAGTTTTTCCACAAGTACTCCTCAGGGTGTGGAAATTCTTAAACGGGAGAATTCATGTCGTCTGCTTCTCTCTGGCATCGCCTCCGCAATCACCTCCAGAACGAGCTCGACCCAGAGGAGTTCTCGACCTGGTTTCGGCCCTTACGGTTGGGGCGAGAGGAATCGGGACGATTGGTGCTGCTGGCACCCAATCAACGTTTTTTGCACACTCTCGAGGCCAGCTACCGCCCCGCGGTCGACCGGGCCATCGCCGGTCTCGAGGGTGAAACTTGTGAAGTTCTCTTCTCGGTCGAAAACCAAGCGCCGGCGGTCGGCGCCGCGCCCCGTTCTCATTCCGAAGCCCCCTTTAATCCTCGCTATGTCTTCGACACCTTCGTCGTCGGTAACTCCAATCAGTTCGCTCATGCTGCCGCGAGAGCAGTCGCCGAGTCCCCTTTCCGTAGCTACAACCCTCTTTTCTTGTACGGCGGCGTTGGGCTCGGCAAGACTCATCTCTTGAACGCCATCGGCCACCGCTTGCAGGAGGAGCATCCGGAACTGCTGGTCATGTATCTGACCGCCGAGCAGTTTGTCAACGATCTGATCAGTTCGCTCCGCTTCAACCGCATGCCTTCATTTCGCGAACGCTACCGCAATATCGACATCTTGCTCGTCGACGACATCCAGTTTCTGGCCAACAAGGAACGTACCCAAGAGGAGTTCTTTCACACCTTCAACACCCTCTACACCGGCCAGAAGCAGATTATTCTCTCTTCGGATGCACCACCGCGCAATATTCCGGACCTCGAGGAACGCCTGCGCAGCCGCTTCGAATGGGGCCTTATTGCCGACATTCAGCCGCCGGACCTCGAAACCAAGATAGCGATTCTGCGCAAAAAAGCGGATGCCGAAAACCTACACGTTCCAGACGAGGTGGCACACTTCATCGCTCATCAAGTGCGCTCGAACATTCGCGAGCTCGAAGGAATGCTCAACCGGGTCCTCGCGTTCGCGTCTCTTACCGGCCGAGCGCTATCTCTGGAAGTCGCCAAAGAAACTCTCAAGGACATCCTTCCGCTAGATCCTCGGGTAAGCGCCAGCGACATCATCAAGACCGTGGCTCATCACTATGGCCTCAAGGTTGGTGAAATCAAGAGCCGCAAGAACTCTCAGCAAATCGTGTTTCCCAGGCAAGTCGC
>JAZFTL010000409.1:0-3178 GCA_036446675.1 Thermoanaerobaculia bacterium | reverse complement strand
GGAGCTCGCCGAGAGCGGTCTCGGCTTCGTCCTGGATCTCCATCGCGTTCATCGTCTGGTCCTCGAGATCCCGGGTCTGCGCCTTGACCATGTCGATCTCCTGCAGGATGGCGCTGTACTCCCGCTGGGTCTTGACACGGTTGACCTGCTCCTGGAAATGCCGGACTTTGACCTCGCAGTCCTGGGTGGCGACTTCAGCGGCGCGCTTGACGACGTCTGCTTCCGCGATGGTCGCCTCGAGGGCGTCGATCTCTTCCTTGCGGAGCGTGTACTCGTCGTGCAACTCGCGCATCTCCGGCGGTACACCGGCGAGGCTCTCGTCGAGTTCTTGCAGTTTGTCCAGTGCTTGCTGCAGGGCTACGACGGTGTCGAGATGTCGCGCCATGCCTGGGTCAGCTCCTGGAATCAAGGCTTCTCATCGGGTCACAGTTCGTACAACCGTTGGTGGGTCCACCTGGATTCGAACCAGAGACCGTCCGGTTATGAGCCGGATGCTCTAACCGCTGAGCTATGGACCCCACAGCCCCTTTTGGCAGCCTAGGGGCTGCTAGGGAGGAGAGAGTATAGCATCGCTCGTGGCCGCGCCGCTGAGCGCAAGAATTCTCCGTGTGCGGCGCTGGTCGCAGGGCCGACCGAACATTTTCGAATGACCTGCACGGTGTCAGGCAGGTATGGTTTAGGTGGTCTCGTCTACAGGGCGTCAGCGTCACCGCCCGCCAAAATGTTGACAAGTTCTTCCTGGAAATAGTCGGCTTTGGAGCGAATCGATTCTTCGATCCGATTGTCGTAAATCTGCCTCGATCGCTCGATCTCTTCGCCAAGCCGACGAGTAAGGTCTCGGCTTTGTCGACCCTCTTCTACTTCTTCTTCGTTGTAGAGTTTGATTTCGGTGATCAAAAGCCGGGCGAGTCTCTTAGCCTCTTCTCGCCGAGCTTCTTCAGGACTGGAGCCGGAAGGCGCTGTCGCAGTAAACGCCCAACCCGGGCCGTCCAGATCTGAAGGAGGTGCAATTTCGGCACCGCTTGGTGGAACGATCGGAGTCGAGGTCTTTCCCGGAGCCGGTATATGTGGAATTCCGGCGGTTTGGCTGAAGATTGTCGAAGGTTCACCGGTCGGTTGAAGATGGGATTGCTGGTCAGCTGGAGGGCTAGGTGAGGCCTCCTCGCTGGCCTCTGAACTGTCGGCAGAATCTTGCGAGTCCGATTCACCAGCTGGTGAATAATCCTCCACATATAGATCAGAAGGTTCGTCTGGCTCGGCGCTATCTGGTACATCATCGGGCTCTGACACCTCAGCTGATTCCTCGACAGTTTCGGGTGCTGAAGGTTCGGAATAAACAGTCTCTGTTGCGAAATCAGCCGCAGCCTTCTCGGAAGCTGCTGCTTCATCGGTGTCCTCACCTTCGTCTCGAGAGTCAAGAGGCGATTCTTCGATGGTAGGTTCTGTAGCGATTACCGCGGAGGACACGTCGCTCTCGAAGGGTGGCGTTATGTCTGCGTCTTCCTCAGCGCTAGCTGGCAGAGGCTCCTCGGCGAGGCTGTCGTCGGCGCCTTCGATCTCACTTACTTCGTCGACTGCAGCAGCTTCGGCTTCTAGAGTGATGTCTTCGGCCGGTTCTGCCGACTCTTCGGATTCTGCCGACTCCGAGGCCTCGGCTTGCTCTTCTCCTCTTGCGACTTCGTCCGCGTGGTCGTCTAGGTCCGGGTCCAAAGCGTCCCCAGTGCTGTCGACGTAGAGCGAGTCGGAGACTTCTTCCAACAGGTGCTCATCGCTTCCTTCGACGTCAACCTCAGGGGCGGATCCAGGCTCCGCCTCGTCCGACGATTCCTCGATTTCGATTGATTCCTGTGCGGTGTCCACGGTCTCGGCGGTTTGCTGAAGTTCGGCAGCCGAGCCGATGTAGAGTGTGGCAGTCGAGCTGCGAGTGCGCTCAGGTAGCGCTTCGATTGCTTGAGCTGCGGCATGGGTGAGTAGTTGGAGAGCGAGCACGTTGAAGCTATCCGACTCGGCGAGTCGATCTGCGTACAGGGCACCGACGATGTTGTCGCTCAAGACGATTGGAATCAGAATTCCTTCTTTCGCGGCTTCGGCGCCGACCGCTTCACAGAGCTGCGAGGTGTCGGCCGCAGTCATCAAAACTGCCCCATTAGATTCATGTAGTTCTCTGAAGAACGGGAACGATTCGAGGTCCAACGTGGCTTGGGAAAGCTCTTGAACTTCCGGGGCAAACCCGTAGCTACCCCAGCCCTGGACAGAGTCTTCTTTTCCTACAAAGACCGCGACTCGACTCGCGAAACGGCCGCTCCCTGCGAGGGCCGCCTCGAGAATCTCCGCTTGGGTCCGCGAGCTGTCAATCTGGGTCACGGCGTAGTGCAGAGCACTCAGGTCATCTGGGCTCGAGTCGAGACCTTCGTACCGTCTCCTGACCGGCTCTACTGCAGCGGACGGTGAGTGAACCTGTATTCTGAGTGCTTGAATTTCGTCCTTGGCTTCCTGTAGCTGTGAAGCGAAGTCGGCACGCAAATCTTCTACGGCACGCTCCAGTGCTGTCGAGATTTTCGGGTCTATGTCGGGGGTTTGATCCGAGGTGAACATGGTGATACCTCCACGACTGTGGGCCCCTGTCGGCCCAACAGACCGCCCGATTATTCTTGAGGGTGTATGCAGGTGTCAAGCATTAGCAGCTCGCAAATCGTTGAGCTTACTGAGGTTTCGACGGCTTGGATTGCCGGAGTTGATTGACTGGCCGCTCTTGTGATGATGCGAATTGATATGGTAGGTTCTTCGCGATCATTGATCATCATTCGTTGAAGAAGGAGTCAATCGGTATGCTTTGTCTCAGATCACGCACCTCGGTTCTACTATTAAGTATCGCTGCGCTGGCACTCGTCGGATGCGGTGGTGCAGGGACGACTAAAGTTGATAAGGCCCTGGACGCAGAGTGGGCTTGGTTGCAGGAGTCCAAGCAGAGCTTGGATGCGTTGCGTGCTGAAAGAGCGGCCCTGCTCTTGAAGCTGGAGGAAATGGCCGAAACTGAGGACGCCTCGGAGCCGGTCGAAGGGGATGTGGCCGCTGAGCCAGCAGTCGGTCCTGAGGATCTCGATTCCGAAATTTACGACTTGAGCGACGAGTTCGGACAGCGTTTGGTAGGTTTTATCAACGACCCGGCCAATGCCCA
>JAZFTL010000408.1:0-4849 GCA_036446675.1 Thermoanaerobaculia bacterium | reverse complement strand
CCCTTGTTCTGGGTATCTTCAGCGCTTGCCGATATATTCAGAAGCGAGACAACCTCTCAAGTTGATCGTACCGTTTGATGTGCACACCACTACTCAAGATCGACCCCTTCCGTGGAATTCTCTTCCTGATTGTGGATTAACTCTTCAATCCGTGCAATAAAGCTGTTCGGAGGATCCAGGAAACGCATTGCAATGAGGATTCCATCTTCCGTTTCCTCAGATCGGACGAGTATTCCGTTAATCTCGATCGGATGCGATGACTCCGTCACTCTGAAGACCATCCGGACGAATGATTCCTCCGGCAGTTTCGAATCACTTATCAAGGCCGCGCCGGAAGTACTGAGGTTGCGAATCTGAAGCTGACAATGATCGTTGCCGAAGTAGACGACTGCGGTAGATTCGATCTCAACCCGCCCCTCGGGCCTCGGATCAGTTACCAATTCTTTGACCTGCTCTCGTGAAAACGCCACCTCGACACCCCTTCCTGAAACCTGAATGGCCCACCGCTTCGCCTCAGCCTTGCCAATCCAATCGGCAACACCATCGAGTTGGATGGTGCGACCCGAGAAGCCTAGCCTTACCTTTGAGGAAAAATTGCACCACACCCATTTGGGCAGGTATTCGGATTGTGCCCCGAGAGGCGGTTGAGTGATTCGCAAACGCCCTCGCTCAGGGTATCTTCAGCGCTTCCCAATATCTTCAGAAGCGAGAAAATCTTTCAAGTTGACAGTACCTTCTGAATGCCTGCCTGCCCTACCCCTGCGGGTGGTGACTTACTCGTAAACCGGGGCATAGGCTGTCTCGGTTCCCAGGACCGGGCTTTTTCGAAATTACCGCGACGGGTCGTGGCGCCCGAGGAATACCCAGCTGGCTGAGCCTCGAAAGGAGGTCATCATGTCAAGGCCGTACGCACACAACCCCCCAGGGCCCATTTGAGCGGCCGAGGCTTCATCGACATGCGACTTTCCTCCGGAATGACCGCCACCTATGAGTGATCCGTACGATGTCGTGGTCATCGGCGGCGGGCCTGCCGGCACGACGCTGGCCACTCTGGTCCAGCGCAGAGGTTACCGCTGCCTGATCCTGGAGCGTGCCAGTTTCCCTCGCTACCACATCGGCGAGTCGCTGATCCCCCACACCTACGGCACCCTGGATCGTCTCGGCTTGCTACCCAAGCTCAGGGTCTCGAATTTTCCGGTCAAACAGAGCGTACGGTTCGTCTCGGCGGATGGTAGGCGGTCGACCCCCTTCTACTTCTCCGAGACGATCGATGGCGAAGGTGCACGAACCTGGCAGGTCGAGCGCTCGGAGTTCGACCAGATGTGCCTGGACAACGCTCAACGAAGTGGCGTGGAGGTCCGCACCGAGACGTCGGTCGAAGCCGTTCGATTCGAAGACGGTCGTGCGCTTGGAGTTCGCGCGCGAACGGCACGAGCAGATCCGTACGAGATCGACTCACGCCTGGTGGTAGACGCTTCCGGCCGGGCCACGGTGATCGGTTCGCAGCTTGGCTTGCGCGGATCTGTGAACGGCCTAAAGAAGGGCTCACTCTGGGGTTACTACAAGGGCGGCAAGCGTCTGGCCGGCATCGACGCCGGCGAGACGACGATCTTTGCTATACCCCGGGGAGGGTGGTTCTGGTACATCCCGCTACCGAACGATATCGTCAGTGTCGGTATCGTCGACGATCCGCACCACCTATTCAAGCGTGAGGGCACCCGCGAGAAGACCTTCCTAAGCGAGACCGAGGCATGTCGCCCGTTGCAGGAGCGCCTCAGTGAAGCGCAGCGGTTCAGTCCGATCCGCGGCCTCCGGCAGTTGGCCTACGTGAATCGGCAGACCTGTGGCGATGGATGGCTGATGCTCGGCGACGCGCGGGCCTTCCTCGATCCGATCTACTCTTCGGGCCTGTACCTGGCCTTGGCGTCCGCCGAACTGGCGGCCGGCTGCATATGCGAGGCTCTGGCTGAGGGTGATTGTTCCGTTTCCCGGCTGGCTCGCTTCGAGCCGCGGTTGATGGTGGGGGTCGACGTTATCCGGCGACTGATCCTCGCCTTCTACGACACCGGTTTCAGCTTCCGGGCCTTCCTGCAGCGCTTTCCCGAGCAGCGCAGTGCGCTCATCGACTGTCTCGTGGGCGACGTGCTCGACAGGGACCTGTCAGCATTCAAGGAGGCGCTGGCGCAGATGACCACTCCGCCACAATCCGGCTTGTCGTCCCATACTTCGACACCTGGGTCATTCTGAAGGCCCTGCTCGCCATGATCGACACGGACGGCACAACAACCACTGTCGAGCTCAATGCTGCTTTGGAGCGCTAACCCTCGGCAGTAACCTAGCCGCTTAATCACCCCCACTCTCAATAGCCCGCACCCTCTGAAAGCACCAGTCTGAAAGGGAGGATGCGGTACCCGGCGGCCACCGAGGGCTCAGCCGATGACAGAGAAGGAGGAGTCCGGATTGATCTCGCGCAGCCGGCTGAAGAAGCCGATGTCGCACGATCTGCCGGTGTAGCGCATCGTGAACGATACCGGATCGCGGTCGTGGTCCTGACCGGCCTCGATCTTCTCGATGAGGGTTGCCATCAAGAGTCCCACAACGGGAGCGTTCTTGTATTGGTTGCCGGAGGTGCCGACCGCCATGTGGAAGCCGGGCTGACTCGACCTGTCATAGATCGGGATCCAATCCGGCGTGCAATCGTAGAGGCCGACCAACCCCTTCGGCCGGCCGCAAGCGAAGCGTGCACCTATCCGCCTACCGCGTCAGCAGTAATCGCTTGTTAGAGCGCATCCAGGTCGTTTCACATCTCCGTCGTATCTCTCGGTGGTGTCCCATGCGGCGTAGTCGGCTCGATGTGAACAAGCGCATCCAGAACGGGTAGCTCTGATTGAAGGACCCGGTCCTTGACGCGATGAGCAATCGCATGCCCCTCCCGAACTGGCAAGCGACCGTCCACTTCGACGTGGATATCAGCCAGAAACACCAACCCGCTTCGCCTGACCCTTAGGACATCCACTCCCTCAACTCCTGGCACGGCTTTCACGAGCTGTCGGATTCGGCTGTGAACCTCATCGGGAGCGGCGACATCGAGCACGTCCCGCACGGCTGACCGAAACAGGCGAACAGCATTCCACCCGATCACCCCACACGCTACCAACGCCGCCCAGTCGTCCGCGCTCTCGAAACCGTCGCCCCCCAACAACGCAATCGAGATTCCTATGAACGCCGCTAGGGATGTCAGCGCATCAGATCGATGATGCCACGCATCTGTGCTGAGCGCCTGGCTTCCCAACTCTCGACCCTTGGCGCGGAGGATTCGATACGTCGCCTCCTTCCCGATCATAACTCCGGCGAGTATGGGAAGTGTGAAAACCGCTGGTGCCTGGTGAGGGACAACGATCTCTCGTAGCGCACCCAACGCAATCCCCACCGCTGCAGCCAGCAACATCGTCGCCACAGCAACCGCCGCCAGGTGTTCAGCCTTCCCCTGTCCGTATGGGAATCTATCGGTTGGTGGCGCACCGCTGACTCGAAGCCCGCCCCACACTAGGAGGGCACTGAAGATGTCGAAGGTCGACTCGACGCCATCGGCAATCAGGGCATAGGAACTTCCTGCGATCCCAGCACCAAGCTTGACTACGGCAAGCACGGCACTCACCACCAGACCGATCAGCATGGCGCGAGTCCCCTCGGCGACCGCTAGGCTCAGCTGCTGCGGTGTTGCGGACGGATCTCGATGGGAGTACTCAGCCATGGCGAAGGGAAGCGTTGGCTTGGAGGTCGCAGGAATGTGCTCTAACCTAGATTGGATTGCAGAACTAATTCGACACCCTTGCCCACAACAGCAGAATAGCACCGGCGGCATCACGCTTCTAAGCGGCGAACCGTTTCTCTCGACTGAGACACAGTGCTAATTGCGTCGGTTCACCGCTCAGAGCCTGATTTTGCCTCGTCTTGACGTGTTTCAGTTGGGTTTCGAACTGAGAAACCATGCCGTCCAACTATTGGCACCATACGGCGTCGCTTCAGGGCTCAGCCCTCTATCAGCTAGGAGCCGACACGAGAAACTCTTCGAGAGCACTGAACGTGGATGGCAGGTTCAAACTCCCATCCCAAGCATTCCAATATCGGGAGAGTGGAGTGACCTCTGTGTGCATTCGCCCTACCACATCACCTTCCGCCACCGCCCCTTCCGGTTTCCACTCCGCGCCCCGAGCCTCCGCTACGCTTTGCAGCAGATCGACCGCCGCTTGCTCCTCGCCTCGCTTCCACGCTACATAGGACCGAAGAAAGAAACCCCCCGCAGCCTTGGGATTGGTCTGACAGGCGAGTTCAAGCCTCTGTTCGGCGACACGGTAGTTGCCTAGCATAAGGGCCACTTCTCCCAGCGCTAATAAACTTCCAGTCTCTTCTTGGTTGACTCGCAGTGCACGCTCTAGAGATTCTTCAGCGGCTCTCAAGTCCTCGACCGAATTGGCCGACATTGCCCGGACAACGCCCCACTGCTTGAGGCCCCGATGGCTCCTGGGATTGACCTCGACAAGCATCGCAAACTCCTCCAGAGCCGCTTCGGTTTGACCCTTCAGAGCGTAACAGTTCGCCAGGTAGTACCGTGAATCCTCGTGCTCTGGATTCAGCTCCAGAGCCGACTTGAACAGTGGTATCGCACCATCACAATCTCCCTGTCGTTTCATCAGATCCATCGCGTTCCGCTGGACTTTCCAGAACGCGGTGATCCGTTCTCTCTCCGTGAGGGCTCCCACCATAGGGACTTCAAGGGCCTCGCTCTCTCCTTCCCTCAGTTCCCACAGAGAGTTGGCCATAAGCGAACCGAACACCTGCTTCTCAC
>JAZFTL010000407.1:0-3749 GCA_036446675.1 Thermoanaerobaculia bacterium | reverse complement strand
AATCCAAGCTCCAAAGCGAAGTCTGTTGCCGACCGCCCCTGTCTGCAATCCCACAATCTGAGGTCCTAAGGCGATTCCAGACTTTGCGGTCGGCCGATCGATCGATTTCGCCAGCCAAAGCCCTTGATCCAAAACGAATCGGTTCATTCCCAGAAACGACAAGAACCCCTCTCCGGGCAACTTCCAACCCAAGCCGTCCCCCCTGTGGAGAACAACTGCGGCAGGGAACTCCGGTACCACCCTCGAAGAATCGCCGGTCAAGATGAGCACATTCTGCTGTCGCGACTGACGGTCGGACTCAGTCGCCATCACGACAACCGGTCTCTCGAGATTCTCGAGCCTTTCAAACCAGCGACTCGTCGAAGCCGCATCGGTCTCCCCCATCGCCACGCGAAAGTCTTCACCACTCCGCTCTAACCGATAGACTCCAGCGGGAAAAGGATCGAACCCCTCGCCGAGCCAAAGTAAAGCCAGCGATTCGGGTCCGATTTTCGGGTCAGGCCTCACGTCGTCCAGACCTGAAATAGCAAGAGTGAAACCGTGATCAGCACTCATCGTGGATGCCGACCAGACGCCATCGACCCAGGCGATCCGTACCGAGTGGCCACCAACCACCGCCTCTCCCCCTGCCAGCCAAGGATTTCCCGCCAACCACCCGGCCGCGCGCGCCAACCAGCCGATTGAAGGATAGATGTGCGCCGCGACACGCACTTCGCTGCCATCTGCGCTAACCTCGAAACGCAACTCCGAAGCCGGCGGAATGATGAACGGCCCGAATGCTGGCAGTCGAAGATTCGGGAGTTTGAGCAAGCGACCGACCGCTTCGAATAGTGCGGGACCGCCCTCTGCAGTCCGCGCCAGGGCACCCAAATTTTGGTGGGGATAGGGAATCCAGAGAGAGACTGAATCCGCCGTTTCGGACATCGGCATTAGACCTGCAAAACTGTCTGAGCACGGTACCGCAACCCTTAGTCTCGGCCAATACCAATAGTAAACATGGCCCCCTATGGCCAACACCATCAAGACCATGCACCCAATTGAGAGCCAGTATCTACGACGAATCGCCGGCACCAGTCCATCCTTTATTCAACTCAGCGGTGCTTGACCAGTACTGAGCGTATCTGGCCCGACTCGAACTGCGAAGGACCCCTGGGGCCACATCAGAGATACAATCCGTCTCGAAGCGAGTTGGGCTGTGCCGCCGGCCTCGCCGCGAGTCGCAACCGTTTTCTAACCGCTTTGCTGGGCAACTCGATTCGAAATGAACAGAGCCAAGACCCCCGACACCGGCAACCATCCCGAGGCCATCTCCTTTTGGCTCTGGGCCTATCGAGCCGTCGCTCGAAGACTTCCTGGAATCGAACGTACGCTGCATGGTGCGTATTACCACGCTCGACACCTACGACCGTCGCGATTCAGGCGGAGTGTCTCCTGGGGGTGCGAGATTCTCGCTACGATTCGACGCCGTCAAAAGGAGCCTCAGCTTACAGTTGGGGTCGACGTCACCGCGCTGTGGGAGTCTCTCACCGGTGTGGGCTGGTACCTCTACCAATTGCTTGATCATCTGAAGGATTCCCCACATGTAAAAATTCGTCTGTACGGCCCCTCGATCGTGCAAAGTCCCGACCTGTCTTCACCCAAGGTAGAAAGTCTACCCCACGGCCTGGCGCTGGAAACGGTGCTGTACGAGATCCCCAACGATCTTGCGCTGAGCCAAGGCACTCTCATCAAGATATTACGCTGGTTCGAACCCCTTTTGATCAGATTCGATGCCAACTCGGTGCTCTTTGCACCGAACTACCTACTGCCCAAGAATTTTCGGTTCTGCCGAGGGGTTCGGGTTTCTACGGTGCACGATCTCGGATTTCGCAAGGTGCCGTGGAGCTTGCGCGAGCATACCCTCGAAGACCTGCGATGCAACTTCGCGCCTGCCGTTTTTGGCTCGGCCCGTCTCATCAGCGTGAGCTCCGCTATACGCGACGAACTGCAGGCCTTCGGCTACGCTTCGCCCAGCCGGGTCGAAGTGATTCACCACGGTCCCGGCCAGCTGGCGCAAAATCCTAAACCGCTGCGGCCCTCGGACGAGTCCAAAGATGACGCCGGATATTTCGTCCTGCATGTCGGAACTATCGAACCCCGAAAAAATGTCGAGGCACTGATCGCGGCCTGGCCCTACTTAAGGCGAGTTCTCGATCCCTGTCCGGTCCTCGTGCTGAGCGGCCGGTACGGCTGGAAGTCTGAAGATCTTCAAACCAAGATCCAGCAAGGCACCGAGGAGGGATGGATCCGCCATCTGGGCTATGTGACTACGGACCGGCTGGCCAAACTCTACAAGTTGGCGTCGGTTGTCGTTTTTCCGTCTCATTACGAGGGCTTTGGTCTCCCTGCCATTGAGGCAATGTGGTCCGGTGCTCCTCTGGTATGTAGCGACCTGCCGGCCTTGCGTGAAGTGGCCGGAGAGGCGGCCCTCTACTTCGAACCTGATCGACCCGAGATTCTCGCCGATCGACTGCAGAGCGTACTCACCGACTCAATCCTTCGCGCCGACCTGATTCGCAATGGGTATGCCCGCATTGGAGAGTTTAGCTGGGAAAGCGCTGCCAAAAACACCCTTACCACCTGGTATCGAGCCGACGGCGCGCCACCGCCATGGAGTCAAGAAGAACAACCAACCCGGTTGCCTGCTGATGATTAATGCGAGCCCAGATATCGTCCCCATCGACCGCTCTGCCCCCATGACGCGGAGTCTTCATTGACTTATAGAATAGGTATCGACGCTCGTAAGCTGAATGACTTCGGCATCGGAACATACATTGAAAACTTAGTTAAACATCTAGGAGAGATCGATCGGCAAAACCGCTACGTGTTGTTCGTAAATTCGGTATCCAGCAACGCCTTGGAGCAATTGCCGGACAATTTCGAAGTCGTCGTAGATCGATCCCCAGGATACTCGGCTCGCGAATTTCTGGGTCTGTCGTGGAAACTGTGGCGGCTCAAACTCGATCTCTACCATGCAACTCACTACGTCTTGCCGGCGCTGGTTCCATGTCGCACCGTCGTCACCATTCACGACATTATTCACTTGCTCTACCCAGAGTTCTTACCTAACCGTCTTGCTCTGATCTATGCGAAGAGAATGATCCGGCATAGCCTCGAGCGCGGCGATCGGATCATCTCGGTCTCAAAAAATACCAAGATCGACCTGATGGATTACTTCCACACCGACGGTGCAAAAATCCAGGTAATCTACTCCGGCGTAAGCGATGTCTATAGAAAGAGGGTGCCCGAGGTCGAGGCTGCAGCGTGTCGACGCAGGCTCGAACTGGACGAGCCTTACTTACTCTTTGTGGGCAACCCGAAGCCACACAAGAATCTCGACAACGTTGTCAAAGCCTTTGCTCGAGCCATTCAAATCCACGAATTTGGAGCGCGTCTAGTCTGCGTAGGTGGTCGACCGGGCACTGAATTCAAGATCCGCCAGCGCGCGGAACTTCTCGGAATCTCCAACCGACTCATCTGGCTAGGGCATGTCGACAAGGAAGATCTGCCGGCAATCTACCAAGGCGCAACACTCTTTCTCTATCCGACTCTTTATGAAGGATTCGGGCTTCCCGTGATCGAAGCGATGGCTTCTGGTATTCCGGTCATTACTTCCAACACATCTGCGCTCAAAGAGATCGCCGAAGGGTATGCTCACTTGGTAGATCCTCTCGACATCGAACAGATGGCCGCGGCTATCGCGCTCAGCA
>JAZFTL010000406.1:0-3175 GCA_036446675.1 Thermoanaerobaculia bacterium | reverse complement strand
CCACGCGTGTTCCGCACTCGGTGCACTGGTATTCATACAGCGGCATACTCTTGATCTCCTTATTCTTGGAGCCTCCACCTAGGTGCAGATGAGCTCATCATTTGTCTGTTCCAGCACCCCGCCACTTCCAGCCCTATCGTCTACTCCGCAAACACAGTTTGCAGATCGGCCATTCCAAGTTCACTTCTTGGGGAGCAATCTAGCTCGAAGTCGATGCCGACAGGTCCACGACGCCTGGGGGAACACTCCTGCGACAGGGTTGATCATTATATCATCAGCGTGGAGGGTGCAGTTCTTGCTGACCGTAGAGGGCGCCGCCGTGCCCTTACTCCGGTTGGAGTCGACGTTCAGCGATCCGGGCGCAGGCTTCAAATAGCCTCCATCGAGAATATGGGAGAGAATCCGAAAATGATCACCTTGTCCGAAGCATGGAGTCTGATTTTACCTCACGTCAGTGCTCTGAATCCCACTCGTGTGCAGAGACAACAATCAATTGGTCGCGTCCTGGCAGCCGATCTTCAGGCCGCCGTGGACGTTCCTCCTGCGGACGTCTCGGCAATGGACGGCTACGCCGTTCGCGGAAACGTAAGACCCGGCACCCAATACCCAGTCTCCGCAACGATTGCCGCGGGAGACGCGCCGGGTCGGTTCCTAAAGAGAGATACCGTAGTCCGCATCATGACCGGAGCGCCACTCCCAAGTGAAGCAGATCGCATTGTTCCGATCGAAGCCACCCAAACCAATGGCACGCGGATAACCATCAATACCAGTCCGCAGGTCGGCGCGCATATTCGCAGAAAAGGAGAGATCATTGGAGTCAGGGAATCGATGCTCGCCGCCGGCTCGCTCATCACTCCCGGCACTATCAGCGTTCTGGCGACTCACGGCTATGACGAGGTGCTCGTTCACCGGCTGCCGAGGATTGCTGTACTCGCAACCGGCGACGAAGTGGTACCTCCAGAACAAGTACCTGGACCGGGACAACTTCGCGACTCCCATACGGACTTCCTACGGGCAGCTGCATCAACCTTGGGGCTGGAGATCAAAAGCCTGGGAATTGCTCCAGATGAGCCTAACCAACTCACGACCATGGCCGCGGAAGGCATGGCCTTCGACATTTTCCTAATCTGCGGAGGGGTGTCGATGGGAGAATTCGATTTCGTCGAAGGGGTACTCGGGGAACTGGGTTGCGAGGTATTGTTCGATGCTGTGGCAATGCAACCCGGCAAACCTCTGGTTGTAGCCCACCACCCAGGTGGTCTGGTGTTTGGTCTGCCCGGCAATCCGGCCTCGGTGATGGTGAGTTTTTGGCTCCTGGTCAGACCGGCACTGAGGCGCCTCATGGGTCTGCACGACGGCTTCTGGCACGGCGCGCTCAAGGGACACCTCACCGCTCCTCTGACCGGGGCGAAGTCCAAAGATCGATTCATGAGCGCTGAGGTCGAGTTCGGGGATGGCGAGATTCTTGTGACTCCGGTGAACGCCAAGGGCTCTCACGACCTGACGGCCTATGCGCACGGAACAGCCCTACTTCGAATCCCGGCCAACAGCGGCCCCGCACCGGTGGGCGCTGCATGCGAAGTACTGCCGCTCGCTGACTGGCGAGTGGCGGCGGCAACGCAGCGCTCGGACTAAGGGTCTTAGTTTGGCAACCGGCCTCACTCCAACCGCCGACTTCAGATGGTCTTCGAGGAAGTCTGTGAGCCACACCGCCAGAAGCGAGCATCGCTGGGTTCGCTGACTATCTCAGGGAAGCGACGAGTGATGCGAGCGAGGGTGACACCGGCGGTAGCCCTCCTGGCAGTGGCGCTTTCATATCTGGGCACCCAGCTCATGCTCTTCGATGAGTCTCGTTACCTTGATTTTGATGAGGCGGTCTATCTATCTCAGGTTACTCCAAATAAGGCTGCTTTGACCTTCTCCGCTCATCGCGCTCGCGGAATTACATGGCTCCTGATCCCCGCAAGCTGGAGCCACGCTACCCTCCCGCAAATCCGGATCTATCTCGCGGTTATCTCAGCGTCAATGTTAGCGGGGACGTTCGGTATTTGGCTACCGCTCTTAGGCTGGGCGACTCCCCTCGCTGCAGCCTTCTACGGATTTACCTGGGTTGCACTCTTCTACGGCTCTGAGATCATGCCCAACCATTTCTTGGCGCTGTTGGTCGTAGGAGTCGCAGGATCCTTGGCTCGGAGCTTCACGGCATCTGGGTGGCATTGGCTTGTTCTCAGCGCATTAATCACTGCGGCCGCAGCGGCTATTCGGCCCACCGATGCCGCCGCAATGGCCTTCGGCCTAGGGCTCGCAACGCTGGTCGTCGCCCTGAAGAAGCGCTTTCGGACACTTCTCGCATTGGGACTCGGACTGCTTGTCGGCTGGGTGCCCTGGTTTTACGAAGCTTTCACTCAGTTCGAAGGACCTATTCGGAGATACCAGGACGCAGCGAGACTGACCAGCGCCCTCAACATGAATATCTTCAGGCACCTGTCGGTAACCGGCGGAGAGCTGCTCGGAACACTGCCCACGATTCCACTTGGCGGCGCCCTTTGGTGGGTAGGCCTCGCCGGATTCTCGATGTCCGCCTTCAGGCAAGTCAACGGGAGGGATGCTCTGCGAACACTAAGCCTCGTGACGATCGGAGGGGCGATTACTTCAGCACCCTACTTCTTCTTGACTCGAGGTGTACAAGAGCACCTACTGGCACCCGTCATCGCACCCCGCTTCCTGCTTCCGGCGTACGCTCTTATTGGCATCGCAGCCGCAGTAGGTGTTCGCGGCTACCTACTAATCCCAAGAGGTTCCAAGCTCCACAGGTTCACGAAAGCTGGAGCGACTTTGTTGTTTCTAGGAGCCGGCGCCGCTTGGCACCTACGGGTGGCAGATCAGGTAGCGGTCGAACAATTTGGACTGCGTGAGCGGCCACGATTGGTCGGTAGTGCTCTTCAGAGCCTTGCGCATGGCGATCCATGTGTTTTTGCGAGCAACTTTCCCTCTCCTGATATCGAGTTCGCAAGCGACTGCCGGTGGCAACGCTTTCCCTTGGCACTCGCAGCGACAGCCCAGGCCTTGGAAGATTTGGCCAACGAGACCTCCAGGGTCTTCGTCGTCTCCAGAGCAGGGAGCGCTCAGAGTAAACTGTTTCTATCCTGGCGACCAACTCCAATCGATGGAACGA
>JAZFTL010000405.1:0-2543 GCA_036446675.1 Thermoanaerobaculia bacterium | reverse complement strand
CTTTTTCAACAGCTTTCTTTGCAACGAGCCCAGCCGCGATCATCACCGAAGGGTTCGAGGTGTTGGTGCAGCTTGTGATAGCCGCGATGACCACACTGCCATGACCCAGCGGTGACGACTCACCGTTGATGGAGGCCACCGCGGTTCGTTCAAGGGCGGCATCATCGAGCGCAAAACCGCGCTCATCCACCGGCGCCCGCAGAGCCGATTGGAAGGCCGATTTCATGGCTGTCAGGGCAACTCGATCCTGTGGTCGTTTGGGACCCGCCAAGCTCGGTTCGACTGTCGAAAGATCGAACTCCACGGTGTGGGTAAACTCGGGATCGGTTCCATCGGCCGTGCGGAACAGGCCCTGCTCTTTTGTGTAGCGCTCGACCAGATCGACTTGCTCTTTCGATCGTGCCGTCAGGCGAAGATATGACAGGGTCTCGTCATCAATCGGGAAAAAACCCATAGTAGCCCCATACTCCGGCGCCATGTTGGCGATGGTCGCGCGATCGGCCAATCGCATTTCCGAGAGACCATCACCGTAGAACTCTACGAATTTTCCGACCACGCCGGTTTGGCGGAGGATCTCGGTAATGGTAAGAACGAGATCGGTGGCTGTCGTACCCTGGGGGAGTTTGCCGGTGAGCTTGAACCCGATCACTTCGGGCATCAGCATGTAAACCGGCTGACCGAGCATGACAGCCTCTGCCTCTATCCCGCCAACGCCCCAGCCGACGACGCCGAGCCCGTTGATCATTGTTGTGTGACTGTCGGTGCCTACGAGGCTGTCCGGCATGGCGACGCGTGAACCATTGACCTGTCGAGTGGCAACGACGGTCGCCAGGTATTCAAGGTTTACCTGATGAACGATCCCGGTGGCCGGCGGGATGACGCGGAAATTGTCAAAGCTGTTTTGCCCCCAACGAAGGAACTGATATCGTTCCAGGTTGCGCTCGAACTCCCGTTCCGTGTTGATGCCCAGCGCCGAGGCTGACCCAAATGCATCGACCTGAACCGAATGGTCTATCACGAGGTCTACCGGGACCAGCGGGTTGATCTTCTTGGCATCACCGCCAAGCTGAACCAGGGCATCACGCATGGCCGCCAAGTCAACCACGGCGGGTACCCCTGTGAAATCCTGCAGGAGCACTCGGGCGGGAAGGAAGGGAATCTCGCTCTTGCCCGCCGTTTCGGCGTTCCAACCGGCCAAGGTCTGGACGTTGGCTTGGGTTACGCTGAAGCCGTCTACGTTGCGAAGAACACTCTCCAAGAGGACCTTGATGCTCATGGGCAGGCGGTCGACATGACCGATTCCTGCATCCGATAGGGCGGACAGGCGGTAGATTTCCACGTCACCCGCTAAGGTGGAGAGGGTGGATTTGGCGGAAAATGGGTCGTTCTTGATGGTTGCTGGCATCGGGTCATATCTCTCAAGTTCATGGTGTCGGCGTCGGATATTCGTCGCAAGAGGCCACTATAGGAGTGGTCCCGGGGGTGGTCAAAGCCACGCCCGCAATTGTCATAACGGCCGATTTGACCCCCTGGCTTTCGACGATTCGCCTGTGGTCTCTACGATGTTGCAATCTTGGGGGTTCCAGATATACTGCGCCACCTTATTCGGCAAGGTCGGTAGGCCGGTTCGGACCGAGGCATGGGATTTTCCAGGCATGACGGCACTGAGCGAGGAACTGTTAGATATTCTTGAATGCCCGGTGGCCCACGTTCCTTTGGTTCAGTCGGGCGATTGGCTCTACTCGACTGATGCAAGTACCAGACGAAAATACCCGATCCAGGACGGCATTCCTATTATGCTGATCGAGGAGACGGAAACTGCGGACGTGGATGAATTCGAGCGCGTGATGGCTTCAGCCAAAAAGGCAGGGCAATTGCGCGAGAACATGGCAGAGACAAGCGATCATGAGTAGAGAAGGTAACTCGTATCACACCAAGAGGCGTTTTGCAGACCGGGGCGGTCCCGATTGGATCGGACCGATTGTTGATTACAAAGAACTCGATCTGTTGCGCAAGTTCCTTACCCCCAGCAGCAAAATCATGTCGCGTAAGCGAGCGGGTACCAGCACGCAAGAGCAAAAGGTCCTCAAGCAGGCTATCAAGCGTGCTCGATTCCTCGCCCTGATTCCCTACGCGGGTGCGTAAAGACCACGATACTTCCAGGCGGCTGGCGTGAAGCTAGCGCGTGGATGCGTTTGAATGTGAGCGTGTCCGCTCTGCCGCGTTCGATGGTCCCGGTGTGCCACTGCTCTTGAGCATTGCCCTTGTCGGTCTCAGTCGAGTCTCAGCACTGCTCGAGAGCAGTGGCACACAACGTAGTTTTTCCTGCCACCCACAGATTCGAATACGGCGGGGCATGGGCGTCTTGCCCACCGAGACCTGCTTCCCCTGCATGTTTTGAGCGTGATCACCGATAACAGCAATAGCGGTTGAGGTGCGCTGTGTTTTTGCGCGGAGCGATGGACGCTTTGTCGATAGGCCTAGCGACGCTTCGAGACCCACCGCGCAAGAACCATGAACATCGGCGTATTCCAACATGGATG
>JAZFTL010000404.1:0-2523 GCA_036446675.1 Thermoanaerobaculia bacterium | reverse complement strand
TTTCTTCGCGAACACCTGGGAGTTCAAGTCTTCGACCGGTCATTCTCGCTACGTGACGATGGCACCAGTGAGCTGGGTCTAGCGTTCCCTTTCGATCTCGAAGGCACAGCCAAGAGACCCGTTGACCTTATCAGCAGTGGCACACCGAAGACGCCTGCCCTGGATCAGCGACAAGCAGCCCTACTGGGGCTTCCGCCAACCGCACATGCAATTGCTGGAAATGACGCCCGGGCCGAGAATCTCTTCGTTCTTCCAGGAACGTCGACGCAGACGAAGCTGCTGAACTCCGTCGTGGATGGGGTGTGGATCGGTACTATCGATCGGGTCGAATGCTTCGAGCCTTCACGCGTGCAGATTCGCGCCACAGCCCGAGGGGTGCGGCAAATTCGGTCGGGCCGCTTAGCTCACGCCCTACCGGATTTGATCTGGGAAGACAGTCTTCTTCGAGCCTTCTCCAGTTTGGTTGGTATTGGAGCCGAGACCGTCATAAGCCGCCACCAGGAAGGGTTTCTTGGAGGTACTTCAGCGCCGAGTCTGGCAATTAGCGGTGTCACCAACCTACGAAGTATCTAAGAGCCGGCGCACAGTCAAGACGGTTTGGTCGTCACCTTGACTCCGGCCCGCCGCGAATGCCGTTACCCTCTCATCCACCGTCTGAACAAGTTCAGTCAGAGTTTGCTCTTGGTGCCGGCGCAGCAAATCGATCAGTCGGCCCATGCCGAACTCCTCGTCCTCGGGAGACTCTGCTTCGGTTATGCCGTCGCTATACATGAATAGGAGATCGCCCGGATCCATGTGCGTCGAGTCAGCCTCATAGAGACTATTTTCGAAGATACCCAGCGGCATCCCGGTGGTTTCCAACTTCTGAACACCACCGGACTGGCGCACTAAAAGCGCTGGATTGTGCCCAGCGTTGACATACTTCAAGGTCGCCTGCTCTGAATCGAGCTCGACAATTAACAGCGTTATGAACTTGTTTGGGGCACTCGAAATGGCGATATGCCGATTCAGCCTCGAGATCAGGTCCGCTCCGATATCCACTCTGTCAAGGAGTAGACCCAAGGCCGAGTGAAGCGTCGAAACCATCAGTGCCGCCGGCATTCCCTTCCCCGAAACATCCGCCACTACAACCCCGAGATTACCCGCCGGCATCGGCAGGAAATTGTAGTAGTCACCACCGACCAGGCGGGCCGACCGACTCCACCCGATCAGTTCATAGCCGTCGACCATGGGAACGACAGTGGGGAGCAGACGACCCTGAATATCAGCCGCCAACTCGAGTTCCTTTTCCAGGCGCTCCTTTTCCAAGGCCTGTCGATGGAGCTGAGCGTTTTCCAGGGCGATCGCCGCCTGATTGGCAAAGAGTGCCAGGTTCCTTCGATCGGCAGTCTGAAACGGCCCAACGCCCTGCCGGCTCTCTTTGTCGCCAACCACGAGCAATCCCCTGGATTCGCCTTCGGTCTCGATCGGCACTGCCAGTAGGTAGCTGGCGCCAGGAAGAAGCTGTTGGTCTTCTGGAAGACGGTCTCTCAGTAAATGCTCGATCCGGGGGTCATCTCTGGGAATCTTCTCGCACGCCTCGCCGCCCAGTGTCTGTTCGAGTTGATACTCGCCGTTCTGCAGGAGATAGAGGGCCCCTAGTCTTGCATCAAGCAACGCGGCTGCCCGAAGTAGGATCTCTTCGCCGAGCTGGTCGAGGTTTAGGGTCGAGGTGATCGCCAGCCCGACGTCGTAGAGCGCCTCGAGCTCAACCCCTCGATAGTTAACCTCGAATCGCTGCTCCTTCACACGCCGACCAAGACGCGAGACTCGAAGTGCGATCGCAATCGCTATCAAGATGAAATCCTCGGCCCCGCCGTCAGGCGCGAGTTCTCCCTCGTAGGCGAGCACCGCATGAGGAAGCCTTATGTGCGCCAGTTCGAGTTCCTCGGGGCTCTTGACCAACCCAGGAAGCCTGGGGGACTCGGCCTCAGTAACTCGCTTGAGGAACCCGTCGTCCTCCAGGTAAATAGCTGCCTGAAGAAGATGGTGATACTTCTTGAATCGATCGACTAGAAGTCCAAGCAAGCTATCGTCTGCTGACCCGTCGGCAGCTAGATCGAATAGTTCCTCCGAGTTCAGCTGTTGGCTCGCAGGAGTACCCCTAGGATTCATGGTCCTATGCTGAGGAGGTCAGATCGGCGAATGCAGTGTCTTCGTCAGCATAGATAGACGAATACTGGGTCAATCCCATGATATGGAAAGTCTTCTCGATCGTCGGAGTAAGATTGCAGAATGCCAGTTTGCCTTCGATTTCCAACATTTTCTCAATGATCTCAATCAGGATTGAGATACCGATGGAATTTACGATCTTGGTGCCCGCTAGGTTGAGTAGCAGGATAGTCTGCCCAGCGTCTATCAACTCATACGCTACTCTAGCGATCTCCTCCCCGCCCTGATTGTTGATGTAACCCTCGGTGTAGATTACCGCCAACGGATCGCGCAGCTTAGAGGTCACCTTCAACTTCTCGCTCATCATTCGTC
>JAZFTL010000403.1:0-3342 GCA_036446675.1 Thermoanaerobaculia bacterium | reverse complement strand
TCTGCTTCCGTGAAATCCGTGGCTCAAATCCACGAGGTCAGTCCGTGACCCATGTCACCCGGAAAACCCGGATACCGCCCTATTTTTAAGGTCCGTATAGGAATTTCAATCAGCTCTGCCAAAGTAGAGCCAGGTGAGTGGACAGTCCAGGTAACATGACGTGGCGGTCCACCCGCTGCTTCCGGCCTTACCCCCGGGCCGATCAGCGGCCGCGAGCCAATCGCGCGGCCGGGATCAGGCACGTCCAGCGCCGTGGCGGTGCGCGCGAATGGGGGCTCCGTCACAGTGCGCCGCAGGTGGGTGATGTAGGTTCAGACAGGACAAGAAACTCCTAAAAAGAAGTCTCGAACAGAGCAAATTAATGGCCAGAAAATTCAACCTGCAAGAAGCACGAAAGAAGATTAAGCGAGTCTTCAAATACCTGGGTGAGCTAAACCGCATCAAGACTCCACCAGACATCGAACTCGGCCAATACAAATGGCTCTTCTGGTTGGATCGGCTTCCCCGTTTTTCCACAATCGTGCGTGGTAAAGACTTCGGCAATTTGCATCTTCTGAGTCCGGCTGAGGGTTCGGTGGGAGAACCGGCGCCGGCCGTGACGAGTGGCAACTACATTTTCAAAGTTGGGCGGCCCAAAGAATCCGAGTGTCCTGAGCCTTCTATCGTACTCAAGAACTGGATGAAGCAAGGCTACACCAACGTTGGGGCTGATCCGGACGAATTTCTGAGGGAGAGTATAAAAACAACGACCGGTAAGGCCGAAAAGTTCGATCATGTTCCCGGTCGGGTCGAAGCCTTCGAGGACTGGCTCAGCAAGAAGCGACAGTGGGAAATCTCCGAGAAAAAAACCTTGGAGGCTATGGCGGCGTTTGAACACCTCTTCGACCTGCGTGGAAAAATTCAACGCGAGTCAGAGAAATATCAGATCTACGCAGCCGATGGAATTCTGGTCACGACCGTCGGAGCCAACAACATATCCCACCCGGTCCTTTTGCAGCGGGTTGTTCTGGATTTCAATGCGGCTGGCCCCGAATTCATTATTCGGGACAACGATGACCCGCCGGAGATCAATTCCGCATTGCTCAGGTTTTCAGGAGTCGAAGGCTCGGCCTTGAAAAAACTCAGGACGGAACTGCAAGAGGGGCATTTTCATCCTTTTGGAGGCGAAGACACCAGTCACTATTTACGGGATCTGGTGCAAAGGATTTGGAGTGATGGGCAATATTTCGAAAATAAAGTCGAGGCGGCAGGAGCCACCGGCACTTACCTTTACCGCAAACCCGTGCTGTTCTTGGGCAATCGCACATATGGCTATACCGAGTCCATCGAAAGCTACATCGAACTGATTCCTGAATTCGAGGAGTTTCCCGAATCTCTACTACGAGTTGTCGGTATCGAATCCAGCGGCGGACGCGAAAGAACCGACGAAGAATTGAAAAAGGTAGACCTGCTCCTTACTAAACTCGCCAACATGGAGCAGGAACGGGTTCTACATCGCCTGCAAGACACAAGCGCCGTTCTCGTGCAGGGTCCCCCCGGCACCGGAAAGAGCCATACGATCGCCAACTTGATCGGGCATCTACTAGCAGAGAACAAGAGTATTCTGGTAACCAGCCACACTTCGAAAGCCCTGAGAGTCGTCAGAGATCATGTAGCTGAATCCCTTCAATCCCTTTGTGTCAGCGTACTTGAAGACCATGAGACCAACAACAAACAGCTGGAAGAGTCAATTTCGGGAATCATCAACTACCTCTCGACGACCAGTAAGACGAAACTGGAAAAGCAAATCGAGGAATTCAGAGAAAAGCGAACGGTTCTAAAACAGGAATTGGATGAAACTCGAGAGGCCTTGCTTCTTGCCGCCGGAGATGAGTACAAGACCAACGATCTGGGTAGTCGAGAAATGCTCCCCTCCGAGGCCGCCCGTTGGCTCCTTGAAAACGCTGAAACGAATACATGGATTCCCGGGCCGGTAACGGGCAATGAGTGCCCCGTCGATCAAGAGGGACTGGAAGACCTTTACGAAATCAATGGAGCGATTTCGGCCGAAGACGAAGCCTTCTTGCGTTCAGAACTTCCCGAAGAAGGACGACTGCCGACTCCCGAAGTCTTTGCTGCGCACTTTGACAGCCTGGGCAATCGCAAAGACGTCGCCGACAAGGTGGGCGAAGAGTTTTGGACTCATGACGACCAGGACCCTGATAGACTCAAGAAACTGATCGACCGCGTCAAGCTTGCCGTTGAAGTCTTTGGCGCCAAGGAACCTTGGGTCGACGAGTTCCTGGGGATTGGTCGCCAGGAACGGGCCATTCAGAAACCTTGGATAGAACTTTTCGATCGAATCGAGGAGTGCGCCAGTGAGATTCCTGACAAAGAAGTGATCGTATTGTCCCACGGTCCCAAGATCGAGAACGAGCGCTCGGACCAGGACGATTTGGACATTTGTCAGGCTATCATCGCTCATCTGGAGAGCGGGAAGAAACTGAAATCTCTTTCGACCATGCTCAACCGGGATTGGAAAGACTTCGTCGAATGTTCGCAAGTCGATTCAGGTCCCCCGTCGAAAATCGTTCACTTTGAAGCTCTTCGAAGTATGATCGAGATCAAGATGTCCCGTGATAATCTGCTTCAACGCTGGAACCGGCAGGTGGAGCATCTAGACAACGATCCACTAGAAGACCCAGGTAAGAAACCAGAAAAAAAATTAGGACCATTGGCCAAGAAAATGCGCACGGCGATGAGTTGGTATCAGGAAAAATGGGAGCCTATCAAGTCGGAATTGGAAGAAGAATGCGGGTTGGACTGGGATCGTCTCTTGCGAACAGCTCCAACAATGCACTCCGAAGACGATGAGCATGGCGCCTTGAGAGCGACCATTACGCATTTGTTGATTCCCATACTCGAATCGCGTTGCGAGTTTGCTGAGTGGCGAACCTTGGAATCGCAGCAAGATGACTGGGTCGAGTACCTGGATGGTTTTTCACGGAAGGCTGATTCCTATCCGATCATCAAAATGTTTCGCTCCGGCATCCGTAAAGCGGACTACGATACCTACCGACAAACATGGGATCAATTGCTGAAGCTGAATGATTTGAGGGACGGACATCTTCGCCGAATAGCTCTGTTGGAAGCGTTGAAGCCCGTTGCACCAGAATGGGTTGCAGAAATTGAAGCACGCAAGGAACCCCACGCCGGTGGAGAGCTTCCCGGTGATCCTGAGGCCGCTTGGACTCACCGCCTCTGGGAACAGGTGTTGGAGGACCGTGCGCGAACAGATCTAGATCAACTGCAAAGTAAGTTGAATGAACTCACGGCGGACGTACAAGATCTCACGGGTCATTA
>JAZFTL010000402.1:0-3480 GCA_036446675.1 Thermoanaerobaculia bacterium | reverse complement strand
GTGCGCAGTAATCTTGGCAGCGCCTCTTGCAATGATTGGCGGGCTGCGTCCACCTGTCCGGTCTCGAAAAGCGAAACGGCAAAGTAGAAGAGTAGGTCAGGCTGCTTCTTACTCAGTTTGCCGCCGCGATCGAAAAACTTGATCGCTGAGTCCCAACGAGAGAGTCGATAGGCCAGCTCCCCGGCGAGGAACTGGACCTCTTTCGAATGCAGGTAACGGTCGGACATCGATTGAGTCAGGATCATGACTTCGACCGAGTCATCTCTCGGACTCAGCTGCTGCAGGCGCTGCTTCAGTATGGCGAGATCATCTCGATACGACGATGATCCGGCACTTCGAGACTTGATCGCGTCGGAGTTATCAGAGCCATCCACCGAGGCGACCGACTCGATCGGAACGGCCGACAGGCGAGCCGTCGCATTGGTTGATCGCTCGGATGGCTGTGATGACCTCTGCTTCCTGCGAATGCGGCCGGCTAGCTTTGCTAGCTTGGGATCGGCCTGAAGGACTGGTGACAGTGCCTTGACAAATGCGGCCGCACCACCCCAATTTTCTTGATTGATCATGCACTCGACGAGTGCGGCGGCCGGTTCGAGACGGGTCGGGGGTCTGCTGCAGTGAAAGCGATCTGCCAGCGCGGTGCGGCAGTCTCCGACCTGTGCCGCGAGGTCGGAGCGTTGACATCGCGGTTCCATCGCGGCAGGGTCGACGCTGACGACGCGATCGAGCCAGTTGAGCGCTTCGATCGTCCGACCTCCAGCGAGCTCTAACTCAACCAGCGCATTCAACAGGTCTAGACTGTTCGGCTCATCCGCAAGGCGGCGGATGAGCTCGTTCCGTTTCTGCTCAGGAGTCAAGGTTGCAAACCGTTCTCGAGATAGTTGCTGGAGCAGGGAAGCGAAGGTGGGCGAATCGAGCAGAGTAGCCTCGGGGAGGCGGGCGGTGAGGACATTGGTGAAGCGACTGCGTAGATCGCCGGGTAGATTCGCCCGGGTGAAGGCTTGGAAGTGGTTTTCGATCTCGACGATACGGTGCGCGGTGTTGGTGAAGCCGTCGAAGTCGGCGCTGTCGGCCTGCGCCATTGCCAGGTAGGTGAGAGCCCTGGCGAGCAGGTCTGGTTCGTTCAAGAATCCGAAGCTGGCGATGCGGAGTTCTTGGAGGGCGGTTGCGTAGTCGCTTCGATCGTAGGCTTTGGTTCCGGCTGACAAGAGCTTGGTGGAGAACGGATCCGCCGCTCGCAGCGGAGTGACGAAACCAGCGACGCAGGCGACACAAACCAGCAGCCGGCAGACGAGTCCCAGTCGCCCGGGTCGAGCAACGACGCTGCCGCCTGCGGTCTCTATAACAATGTCGAGCGGCTTTGGTGGCTTGCTTCTGGAGCAGGGATCAGACGGGCTACACGCTGTCGTCGCGAGCACTTTCAGCCTTGTCGTTCCGAGCACTGTCACCGATTGTCATTCCGACCGAGAGGGAGGAATCTGGGGGTTGGGCGGCGAAACAACCGTTGCGAGCTTTGGTGCAAGTCCCCCACCCAGATCTCTCCGCTACGGCGGCTGCGCCGCCTCCGGTCGAGATGACAAAGGATGGAGCGGCGCCTAACGGCACCTCTGGTCGAGATGACAAGAAGTCGAGTGGTGCCTGCGCCGCCCCGTCGATAGAGCTGCTGAAGACGCTCTGCACTCATGCTCTGTGAACCAATCGTGGACCAGGTTGGCGCGGCGCTGCGACAGAGGAATCTGCTGCTACATCTTCTGATAGAAACGGTCGATTCTCGATCACTGCCAGCGGATTAGCAGTGGTAAGGCGCCCCGCCGCTGCTTCCCCCCAGCGGGATTCGATCATCGTGAACGCCTCTTGCAGGCCGGGTGGTCTCCATTGGGTGCCGTGTGCATCGCTTGCGACGAAGTCTACCAACCCGGCGTCGATCATTGCAGCGACCTCGCGTTGGGGCCGACGACCGAGTTGGCCGGCGACGCACGCCGCAGTTACCTGGAAGAGAGCACCTTGCTCTTGGAGAGATCTCATCAGGCTTAGGTTCTGAGCGAGGTTGGCGATGAATTCCGGATGCGCCACGATCGGTCGCCAGCCACTCACGGCGAGCTCATGAATCACCGTCTCCGGATTCGGACCGATGCCCTCTCGATCGAATTCGATAAGAACGTAGCTCGAGCCGGCGAGCGATAGGGCACCCGAGCTGGCGCGGTCGGCCAGATCACCCAGCAGGGTCGCACCAACTCGAATTTCAGCTCCGAGGAGGATTTGGGGCGCACTACCTACCTCTTGTTGGAGCTTGTCGCGCAGCGCCTCGAGAGCCTTTCGATCCGCATTCTGCCAGAAGGGGTGAAACTGATGCGGCGTCGCCACTAAGATCTCGCAGCCGGTCTCTCCAGCCAAGCGGCACATCTCGACCGCTTCCGTCAGCTCGATGGGACCGTCGTCAATGCCCGGAAGAACGTGGGTATGAAGATCGATCATCAAGCTGCCGAATCGGCCGGCACTCTCGCCTCAGGTTCGCCGGACTCACCCGGCTCTCCGTAGGCTTGATAGTAGTAGTAGTGTCGCTTACGGCCGCCGGCACCTGATGGTCTGTAGAAGTTCAACACCACCCCCAGAATTTTGACCTCTCCCATGCCGAGACGATCTCGAGCAGAAACCGCTTCATCTCGGGGGACTTTCCCGGCCTGCAGGCAGATGACCGTGCCGTCGGTGATGGCGCCGATGACGACTGCGTCACTGACCGGCAGGATTGGAGGGGTGTCGAGGATGATGGAGTCGAACCGATCCCGAGCATGTTTCAAGAGGCTCCGCATTCTTTCTGAGGCCAAAAGCTCCGAAGGGTTCGGCGGTACCGGTCCCGATGGCAGCACGAATAGATTGGGCAGTTGGGTTGGTTGGATGGCCGTTTCCAGATCCTCTCCTCGAGTCAAGCAGCTCACCAATCCATCGCGGTTAGGCACTCTGAATATCTTGTGAATGCGCGGTTTACGCAGATCGGCATCGATCAGCAGGACCCGCTTGCCGAGTTGTTCCATGACGATGGCTAGATTGACGACCGTCGAAGTCTTGCCTTCCCCCGGCTGGGCCGAAGAGACCGCAATGGTAATCAGGTCTTCGGCGCTCGAGAGCAGCAGAGCGGTGCGCAACGAGCGGTAGGCCTCCGAGACCGAACTTCGAGGCTGCGTCAATGGAACGAATTCGATCGTAGCCGGTTCGGCGGCTCGCTTCTTCTGCGCCGGCGAATCTCGCTGGTTCGAGGTCCGCCCTCGATCCTTCGGACTGTCGCCGTAATTTCTATAGTAGCCGTAGCGCCCCGAAGAGACTCGCATGTCGGGAATGACCCCGAGCACCGGGAGCCCCAGACGAGCCTCGGCCTCTTCGCCCGTTTTGATGGTGCGATCCATGAATTCGATGACGAAAATGATCAGCAGCGCCAGACCGAGCCCTGCGGTCAGGCCGCCGGTGATCCCGCTCTTGAGAGAG
>JAZFTL010000401.1:0-9275 GCA_036446675.1 Thermoanaerobaculia bacterium | reverse complement strand
GTCCCTTACCCCAGGTGGGAGACCCGACGATGAGGCCGACGTCATGGTCTTGGATTGCTCCGGCAAGAATTTCCGCCGCCGAGGCAGTGCCCTGACTGACCAGTACCACCACCGGTATGCCTAACGTTGGATAGTTATCGGAAGAGTGGTAAACCTGAAAAGAGTCGCGGGTGCGGCCCCGGGTTTCGACGATTTTTGCTCCGCCTGGAAGAAACTGGTCGGCAACTTCGATGGATTGATCAAGCAGGCCGCCGCCGTTATTGCGCAGGTCGACTAGGAGCTGCCGCATACCGGCTTCGGTCAATTTTTTGATGGCTGCTTCGACCTCAGCGCCGGTACCACGATTGAAGTCTGAGATGGCCAAGTATCCGGTTTCTTCGCCCATCATAAAGGCGTAGCGGACGGAATTTTGGGGAATCTCGTCGCGCGTAATCGTAAATTCGAGTGGGTCCGTAAGTCCCTGCCGGACAATGGTGATTTGGACCTGTGTCCCTTTGGGACCTTTGAGGTGGCCTACCGCATCGTTGAGACTCATGGTCTTGGTCGGGTCACCTTCGATTTGACTGATATAGTCTCCGGCTCGCAAGCCCATCCTCGAGGCCGGAGTTCCCTCGATCGGAGTGATAATCGTCAGCTGCCCGTGGCGCATGCCGATCAAAATACCCAGCCCGGAAAAACTGGTCTGCTGCCGATCTCTCATATCCGCGTAGGCTTCGGAGCGTAGGAAACTCGTGTGCGGATCCAGAGTTCGTAGCATTCCTTGAATGGAAGCAGACACCAAACTCCGGTAGCTGACTTCCTCGCCGTAGTTTTCGTGAGCTAGAGTGACCAACTGGGTGTAGGTGTGGAGCACCTCCCGAGTCTGGTCGGTCAGCGCCAGCACTTGATTTCCAAAAATGCCTCCCAAGAGGAGGCAGGCTACAAAGAGAGCAAGTGCGGCATTTCTCCAAGTCGGTCGCATCGCGAAAGTTTATCATTTCGAGGGCAAGATCTATCGGACAGAGCTTGACAATCGGAGGCGAGGGCTCAATTATCGACAGGTTGAAAGGGAGACGATGCTCGGATCACTTGGAATACCCGAAGTTCTGTTCATTTTTGTCATTGCCCTGCTGGTCTTTGGCCCACGGCGACTACCGGAGATTGGCCGCACTCTGGGTAAGGCTCTCGGAGAGTTTCGGCGCGCCACGACGGATCTCAAACGAACCTTCGATGCCGAAGCGGCTTCGATCGATGAGGACACGCGCCCCGTACCTGCTCCAGAAAAGGACCCAGAACAAGCGTTCGATCCAGGAGGCGACTCCCCACCAGAGCTGCCGATTGATCCACCGTCTGATCTAGGTGCTGATCCAGGAGTCGATACAGTTGCGGCTGAGGGTGCGGCGAGCGAGTCTTCAGAAACGAGTGCGAAGCCCGACCCTTCATGACCTCAGAACCGGCTCAAGGCTCAAAGCTGGAAGCTACAGAGTCCCTCGGTGCTCCGCAGGCGTCTGAAGAACTTCCAAAGATGAGCCTCTTGGATCACTTGGAGGAACTCCGCAACCGAATCGTTCGTTCACTGATCGGGGTAAGTGTGGCCTTTGTTGGGTGCTGGACAGGTCGCGATCTGATCACTGAATTCCTGTCGCGACCGATTTACAAAGTTCTACCGGAAGGAACAAAGCTCGCCTTCCTCGGAGTAACCGACCCGTTTATCCTCTATGTCAAAGTGTCCGCGTTGGCCGCCTTGTTTCTGGCTTCACCCTATGTTTTTTATCAAGCCTGGCGATTCGTAGCACCCGGTCTCTACTCACGGGAGAAGTTGCACGCTCTGCCGTTTGCACTGGCTGGAGCGTTTTTCTTTGTCGGTGGTGGAGCTTTCGCTTACTACGTGGCGTTCCCATTCGCGATCGAGTTTCTCATCGAGATGGGCGCGGCCTTTCAGCCGGTCATCACCGTCGAACGCTACTTTCGGTTTCTGTTGTACGTGATTTTGGGTCTGGGGCTTATGTTCCAGCTGCCGGTCGTGATCTTCCTGCTGGCGAAGCTGGGCATCGTCACCCCACGGTTTCTCATGCGTCACTTCCGCTGGGCTGTGCTGCTCATTTTCGTGGTGGCAGCTTTCGTCACCCCCACCCCCGATGTCATCAACCTCTGCTTGTTCGCCCTGCCTACGATTGCGCTCTATCTCTTGGGAGTCGGAGCCGCGGCCCTTGTTCTGCGCAATAAACAGTAGACTTGCCCTGATTTGGCGGGCGATGAGTCAAGCTCGGAGCGCGCGAGTTGCACCTAGAGACGCTCAAGACTCTCGACCAGGAGGGGCGGCGACAGAACCAGTTCTCGGAGGCCCGATCAGCGATCGAATCGGGCCACGCCTACAGCCCCTGCGAACCGGAGGTCGTTGACTCTTCAGATCCTTGAGTTGGCAGAGGCGGCAAGGTCTTCAGCAAATCGTGACTTCGCGCCGGCGAGCCGAACTCTGCCAGGTAACTCAAGAATTCGAACTTATCTTCAACCAGGCTTTGTTGGCGGGCTAGAAGCTCTTCGAACTTCGTCGGGTCCATGGTCTTCACAGTTCGAAACCTGGACTCGCCCTGCATGAATTCCTCAATCCTCAGATTCGGCGATTTCGAGTCTAGTTGAAGCGCCGGTAGTCCCTCCGATGCTCGGCGGGGATCGAAGCGATAAAGCGGCCAGATGCCGGACTGGACGATTCGTTTCTGCTGTTCTCCGCCGTTCGCCAGGTTGTAACCGTGCGCGATACAGGGACTGTAGGCGATCACCAGGGAAGTACCGGAGTAAGTCTCAGCCTCTCTTAGAGTTTTTACCGTCTGGTTCATGTTGGCTCCGAAGGCGATCTGTGCCACGTAGACATGGCCGTAGTTCATCGCGGCGAGCCCGAGGTCTTTCTTGGGCAGGTCTTTGCCGGCGGTGGCGAATTTGGCGGTGGCGCCGAGTGGGGTGGCCTTCGATTGCTGCCCGCCGGTGTTGGAGTAGACCTCTGTGTCCAGAACGAGGATGTTGACATTGCGGTTTAGGGCGAGCACGTGGTCGAGACCACCGAACCCGATGTCATAGGCCCAACCGTCGCCGCCGACTATCCAGACAGACTTGCTCACGAGGTACTCTGCGAGCGAGCCGAGGCGTTGTGCTGCGGGACTCGAATCCTGTGCCAATTGTTCGACCAGTGCCGCCACTCGCCGCCTCTGCTCTGCGATGCCAGCTTCATCGAACTGATCTGCGGCGATGATCTCGGATATCAGATCTCGATCGGCTTGCGGCCCTAGCTGGTCGAGTAGATTGGTGGCTTGGCGGGTCTGGCTATCGACAGCCAGACGGAGACCCAGCCCGAACTCGGCGTTGTCCTCGAAGAGGGAGTTCGACCAGGCTGGACCACGACCATCTGAGTTCATGCAGTATGGAGTGGTCGGAAGGTTGCCGCCGTAAATTGAAGAGCAACCCGTCGCGTTGGCGATCAGTAGGCGATCACCGAAGAGCTGAGTCAGCAGCTTGATATAAGGGGTCTCGCCGCAGCCGGCGCAAGCTCCCGAGTACTCGAAAAGAGGTCGCAGGAACTGAGAGCCCTTGGCGTCGAGGCGGGTGATTCTGGCGCGATCGACCTCAGGAAGTTGCAGGAAGAAGCGGTAGTTTTCGCGTTCACGATCAAGGACGGGGTGCTGTGGAGCCATGTTGATCGCCTTATGGCGTGGATTCCCTTTGTCTTTAGCGGGACAGATGGCCACACAAAGATTGCAGCCGGTGCAATCCTCAGGGGCCACCTGTATGGTGTAGTTGAATCCCAGGAAATCGGCAGCGCGGTATGCAGTTGAGAGGAAGTCTTCTGGCGCATTTGAAAGCTCGGCTGGATCGTACACCTTGGCCCGAATCGCGGCATGAGGACAGGCCAAGACGCACTGATTGCATTGGATGCATACATCTATGTCCCACAAGGGGATCTCGAGCGCAATATTCCGCTTTTCCCACTGACTGGTAGCAACCGGCCAGGTTCCGTCTGGCGGAAACGCACTTACCGGAAGTAGATCTCCCTTGCCGGCAAGCATTAAAGCAGTGGTCTTCTGGACGAACTCCGGGGCCTCGTCGGAAACCGCTGGGGGTCGCCAACGGGTTGCGGTGGCGCGGTCGGGGGTTTCGACCTTTCCCAAGTGTTCGATAGCCTCATCGACCGCTTTCAGATTACTGTCTATCAGAGCCGCTCCACGTTTGCCGTAGGTCGAACGTATCGCTTGTCTGAGGTACCCGACGGTCTCATCCCACGGAAGAACCTGCGAGATGGAGAAAAAGCACGCCTGCATGATGGTATTGATGCGTCCGCCCATTCCCGTTTTGCGAGCAACTTCGTAGGCGTCGATCACATAGAACTTGAGTTGTTTATCGACGATTTCGTCCTGCACTTCGCGCGGCAGATGATCCCATATGGTGGCTTTCGAGTAAGGACAATTTAGGAGAAAGGTGGACTTGGGTCTAGCAGTTGACAGCAGGTCGAGTTGGTCGACGAATTGATACTGATGACAGGCAACAAAGTCGGCATGCTGGATCAAGTACGCCGAGTGAATAGGGTGATCTCCGAATCTCAGGTGAGAGACGGTGGTCGCTCCGGCCTTTCTCGAGTCGTAGACAAAGTATCCCTGAACGTGCTTGTCGGTCTGCTCTCCGATGATCTTGATGGTGTTCTTGTTTGCACTGACCGTACCGTCAGAGCCCAATCCGAAAAATATCGCGGAGTATCTATCCGGATGAGCTGGTTTCTGCGCTGTCCTCATGGGCAGAGATAGATGGGTTACGTCGTCCACGATTCCCACCGTGAAGTGATGTTGAGGGTGGGACTCTTTCAGTTCCTCGAATACGGTCTCGACCAAGTCCGGAGTGAGCTCCTTGGAGGAAAGGCCGTATCGACCGGCGACGATGCGCAGATCCTGGGACCACGCACCAAGCTCCAATTCAGCCGCCTCACTCAGTGCGGCCTTGATATCTAGGTAGAGTGGGTCGCCCGGTGCACCCGGCTCTTTGGTGCGGTCCAAGACTGCGATGCGCCGGACGCTCGCGGGGATTGCTCCGGCCAGTGCCGAAATAGAAAAGGGGCGAAACAGGCGCACTCGCAATACCCCGACGCGCTCGCCGAGCGCGGTCAGATGGTCCACAGTTTCGCGCGCAGTTTCACCGCTGGAACCCATCATAATCAGGACGCGTTCGGCCGCCGGGTCTCCGTAGTAGTCGAACAGATGGTAGGACCTACCGGTTAGAGCCGCGAAACGATCCATGACCCTTTGAACGATGTCGGGACAGGCTTGGTAGAAACGGTTGCAGGCCTCTCGGGCTTGAAAGAAAGTGTCCGGATTCTGAGCTGTCCCGCGGATTACCGGCCGATCCGGAGTGAGAGCTCGTCTCCGGTGCGCTTCCACGTGCTCATCATCCAGCATGCTTCGCAGGTGGTCGTTGGAGAGGAAGTCGATCTTCTGATATTCATGGGAGGTTCGAAAGCCGTCGAAGAAGTGGAGAAAAGGAATCCGACTCTCGAGCGTCGCTGCTTGAGAGATGAGGGCGAAGTCGTGGGCTTCCTGTACTGAGCCGGCGGCCAACATGGCGAAACCAGTCTGACGAGCCGCCATCACGTCGGAGTGGTCGCCAAAGATTGACAGAGCGTGGGTCGCCACAGTGCGAGCTGCGACGTGAAGAGTGAACGGGGTCAGCTCTCCGGCGATCTTGTACATGTTTGGGATCATCAAGAGGAGCCCTTGGGAGGCGGTGAACGAGGTTGCGAGCGACCCGGCCTGCAAAGCTCCATGTACTGCTCCGGCCGCACCACCTTCCGATTGCATCTCAACGACTTCGGGTATGTGACCCCAGATATTCTCCTGATCCACGGCAGCCCAAGCATCTGACCACTCACCCATGGGGGAAGCCGGAGTAATTGGATAGATCGCGATCACTTCATTCGAGCGGTACGCCACAGAAGCGACTGCTTCGTTGCCATCGAGAGTTTTTTTGGCGACTGTTTTCTTAGACATCATGTGGCGATTCGAACTCTAGGACAGGTGGATGAGAGGGTCTAGGTCTCTGGATCGACTGGATCGAGCGGAGTTATCGGAGCCAGGTGAGCCGTGAAGTGGCGCAAGTGTGGAGGAGCCTGAACGATTCGAAGACCGCGGAGTGTGGAGCGACGCTCACTGACGCGAGCGGCGGTTTCCAAGACGTAGTCGATATGACTTTTTGTATATACCCGTCGAGGGATGGCGAGACGGAGGAGCTCCAGCTGGGAGGTGCGACTTTCGGAACTCTCTTTCCCGAACATCAAACTGCCGATCTCGACGCCTCGAATCCCACCCTCTTCATAGAAAGCACAGGCCAAAGCCTGGCCGGGAAATGAACTCGGTGGTATGTGTGACAGGTATTTTCCGGCGTCGATGTAGATGGCATGGCCTCCGGGAGGCTGGACAATCGGCATGCCACAGCTGACGAGCCCCTCGCCCAGATAACGAACACAGGCCAGGCGGTAGCGCAGGTAGTCCTCTTGAAGGACCTCTTTCAGACCAATGGCAATGGCCTCGAGATCACGTCCTGCCAAGCCTCCGTAAGTGGGAAATCCCTCGGTGAGGATCAGCAGATTCTCTTCCTGTTGCGCCAGTCGGTCGTCATTCGTTCCGAGGAATCCGCCGATGTTCGCCAAGCCGTCTTTCTTGGCGCTGAAAGTGGCACCGTCTGCGAGGGCGAACATGTCGCGCGCAATCGCCTCGACCGACCGAATCCCGTACCCCTCTTCGCGGAGCTTTATGAAGTAGGCATTTTCGGCGAATCGGCAGGCATCGAGATAGAACGGCACATTAAACGGGCTACAGATCCGCTTGGCCTCTTGAAGATTCTCGAGGGAGGCCGGCTGGCCGCCTCCGGAGTTGTTGGTCACTGTGATGATGACGCATGCCACACGGGCACTTTGATCCCCGAGCAGGCTCGAGAGAGCAGCGAGATCGATGTTGCCCTTGAACGGGTGGTGTAGGGCTGGGCGCAGAGCTTCTGCAATGGGTAGATCGATGGCGTGCCCACCGAGAGCCTCGACGTTGGCACGCGTCGTATCGAAGTGAGTGTTGCTAACAACCATCTTGTCCTTGACGTCGAGGCATGAAAAAAGAATACGTTCTGCCGCCCTCCCCTGATGCGTGGGAATTACATGCCGAAACCCGGTCAGATCTTGAACGACTTCTTTGAAGCGGTACCAGGATTCCGCACCGGCGTATGATTCATCGCCTTTCATGATTCCGGCCCACTGTGCCGAAGACATGGCCCCGGTCCCCGAGTCGGTGAGGAGATCGATCAAGACATCTCGGGCCGGGATTCGAAATAGATTCCATTCGGCGCGGCGCAGAATCTCCATTCGCTCCTTCCGGGTGGTCATCCGAATCGGTTCCACGCTCTTGATGCGGAATGGCTCGATGATGGTATTCATTTGCTCGCAATCTCTGGAAAACCGATCGACGCTGAGGTCATCCCTTAGCCCGAACTCTGGCACCTGCACCCGACTAAAGAAATACCCGGATGGGTAGCTCTCGGACGGGAGTCGACTGCCCTGCAATAGGGTTACGAGTGGGCGCCGGGTACCACCTCATCGGGTGGGACCCGGGCCACCTCTTCACTTGTGGTGGCGCGGCGTTTCGTCGATCAAGATAGGGGGGGTGGATAGCGGTAGCGCTCAGCAAGGTCGCCAGAAGATTACCCAGGTGCTCCGATAAGCCCAGAGACGGCAGCCTCATGATGAATGATCAGACCAGTCGGCAAGTATCGAGGGGACGATTGCCTGGTGTCTCGAAATCTCCGGTCGAGCGTCCTGACGCAGTGAGCGCTGATTTAAACTGCAAACTCGGCCGGGTACCAGACCGGGAGGAGGCACTCGAATCTCTGGCCTTTGATTGGCTGGTTGATTCTTTGGAGCCTCCCGGGCCGACTCGTTGAGTCGGCTCTACCCAGAGCAAGGTTCAAAGGAGTTGAGATGAGTAGCGAACCGGGTATCCAGAGTCGAAGCTGGGAGAATGCTAGGCAGAAGACTATCGATCACTGGCTACGACTGCGTGAATCCATCGGATCAGCGGATTCGGTGAAACTCCTTCAAGAGATCAACCTGACCAACGAGCTGTGCGAACAAGCGAAGCGGGTCGCCGCTGGTCGCTGGGGTCGGTGCGACTACTGCTTGGCCAGCCAGCAATTCGGTGGCTGTGCGGGGATCAGTCTGCGCATGAGCGAGTGTGTGGTCGAGTATCGATGGAACGAACTTAGCCGGCTGGTCGACGAATTCATCACAAATTTAGAAAATCTTGAGATTCCGATAGGTTTTGAAAAGATTGCAAGCTAATCCTTAGGGTCGAAGTGAGTTAGTCTAGCGGTCAGTGACCGCGATCGACACCGCCCTCGAGGCCAGACTGTCTCGCCTGCCGGATCGGTTTCTCCCTAGAGGGTACTTCTATGCAGCGCATTTTTCGCTGCTGATAGCGCTCGTCATTCTGCTGTATGAACCGCGGGCAATCGGTGGATTCTTCTACCACCCTCGCATGCTCGCTGTGGTGCACCTGGTGACCTTGGGATGGATTTCCAGCTCGATCTTAGGCTCGCTCTATCTCATTGGCCCGATGGCTCTGCGGACTCCCATCCGGGCAGGTCGACTGGATCGATGGGCCTTTGCCAGTTATCTGGTCGGAGGATCGGCGATGGTCAGCCACTTTTGGATCGATGCACCGATTGGCATGGTCTTCGGGGCCATGATGGTGACTTTCGCACTAGTTGTCGTAGGCGGGAGATTTCTGGGTGCTGTTTGGCACGGACCGATGCGGCTGGAAATCAAGGTCTTCTTGTCGTTTCCCTTCGCCAATATCTTGGGAGCAGCCGGCCTGGGAATACTGATTGGACTCGATAAGACGATCGATCTATTGCCTGGCACAAGATTGCAGTATGTCTTTGCGCACGCTCATCTGGCGGCCCTCGGTTGGGCCACAATGATGGTGATGGCGGCCGGACACCGACTGCTTCCGATGCTCCTTCCTTCGGCTTTGCCACAGGGCAGGAGGGTGTGGAGCATCGCACTCTGCATGGAGGTGGGAGTTCTCGGTCTGGCCGGCAGCTTGATGGGCGGTTCGGCCTGGACCGGTCTCTTCGGAGGCCTATGCATGGTAGCCCTGGCGCTCTTTGCTCGCAATGTGATCTGGATGCTGCGAAATCCTCGACCTTCACCGAAGAATCGACGGCACCCCGATCTATCTGTAGTTCAGGTCTTTTCAGCCTTTGCCTGTTTGGCGGGA
>JAZFTL010000400.1:0-2865 GCA_036446675.1 Thermoanaerobaculia bacterium | reverse complement strand
CTTCCTGCGCTATGGCCGGTTTCAACGCCGACAGACCCACCACGAGGAACACGAGAACTTTGAGACTAATTTTTCGATGACTGTTCATGTCAAACCTCCAGATTTTCTAACTCTGTTTACGAATTGCTTGGTTGGAGCTTCCCACCAAGATGAAAGGGGCCCAGTAATAGGGATGCTTGTAGCGTTCGGATAACCGGAGCTCGCGTTGGGCCAAGGCCAGCACGACGGCATTATCTTGTCTGTTTTCGGACAGTTTCAGTCGACGATAGAAGCCTTCCATAAACTCGACCGTAGATCGATCGTCGATCTCCCAAAGCGTTGCCAGTACCGAGCCGGCGCCGGCATAGAGAAAAGCCCGGGTCAGGCTCACGAAGTCATCACCCGCCGGCACTGCCGTGAAATGTCCGCTGCCGAGGCCGGTCTGGCAGGCGCTCAGCGTCACCAGGTCGGCATCCAGATGCAGACCGAGGATTTCGTGGAGTCCGAGTTGCCCGTCGTTCTCCTCGTCGGACTCCAGCTCCAACCCCGACAGCAGCGGGTTGAACTTGTTGAAGTAGCCATGGGTGGCCAGATGCAACAGCCGGTAGTTGGCCGCTTCGTTCTTGAAGGCGGTTTCGGTGGCTGATCTACCCAGCAGGGCCTTCGAATCAGGTCCGAACAGAGCATTCACCGCCCGGGCCTCTGCAGAGGCATGCTGCAGACGGCTACGTTCGGGTGCAATGGAGAGCATGGACGAGTCGTTAAGGGAAGGCTGATTGGGGCGCATGAGAGCCGCGGCCGTCGGCAGATAGGTCAAGGTGTATTTCTCGATGACCAATGGCGAGTCATGCTTGCCACCGACGGGTAACAGAGCGAAAGGCAGGTAATTTAAATTGCCGTGGGGCACCAGGTACAAGTGCTTGATGCCGTCCAGCCTACCCGCCCGGTAAAAGGGCTCCAGCAACGACTTCGCGAGGCTAGCGGCCGGCTTCTTCCAGCGCTCAGTGTCCTGGCGGCGGATGAGGTTGCGCAGCAACTCCACTTTGCTTTGCAGGTTCTCTCGCCGCAGCGGGGTGGTCTCCGCGATGAGGGCGTCCCGGGTCAGCAGGAACGCCATAAGATCTTCGCTACCGACCACATACTCCAACAACGCCTCGCCCGGCAAGAGGCGCAGCTTGATGTCCGCATAGGTCGGACTGCGGTAGTCATCTTTGGCCGATGGCCTGGACCGACGCCTTTCATCGAGGAAGGCTTGGTACTCCTGCTCGGCAACCAGCAGCTCTCGAGAATAGACACTGATTGCTGTTTGCCGTTGATCCGGCCTGGAACGACTGTTTTCCACCGCCAGTGCCCGGCGCAAATCGTGGATGCGCTCCTTGAGCGCAAATTCCGCCACTTCGTCCTCGGCGGTGGGATCCGGCTGTGTACCAGCCTCGATCAGGTCCCGGTAACTGCGTGAGCGCAGACGCTCGGCAGTGGAAAAAGCTTCCTGAGCCTGGCCGGTCTCCAGTTGAAAGCGCACCAGATCCACATAGACCTGATACTTATCCTGCAAATAGCCGGCGCGGAAACGCTCTTGCTGCAGGCGATGGCGCATGCCTTCGATCAGAGCGACGGCGAATTGCAGGGAAGAGATGGCGGCATCTTTGTTGCCGAAATCTGCGAGCGCCAGTCCTTTGCCGTAATGCGTTTGCCATTCCAGTTCTGCGTCAGGTGCCTTGGCCAACTTAGCGATGGCCCGGTCGAATCCCGCCAGCGCTTCCTCCAGCCTGCCTTGGAGCCGGTCCAGTTCAGCCAGGAAGAATACTGCCTGGGTCTCCAGTCCTACGGCGCCGGTTTCGCCGGAGATATCGAGTGCCCGAGCCGCTTCCACCCGGGCTTTTTCAAGCTTTTTCTGGTCTCGGTGGACCGCTGCCAGTCGTAGGAGCCCCAGACTCCAATGGGCCATTGCGCCGGACTCTTTCGCCCTCTGCAGAGCCTGAGCATAGAGCGCAGCCGCCGGTTCGAAAGCGCCTTGGCGCTGTTGCAAATCGCCGAGCGCGATCAAGTTAATGGTGATTCCACGTGACGAGCCGATCTGGCGCGCCAGGTCCATGGCCCGCTGGAAGTTGTTTCCAGCATTGGCTGGATCGCCCAACAGCAGGTGCACCTGTCCCATGTCGTGTAGCGCTTCGATGAGCTCGGTCTTGCCATCGAGTTGCGTATAAATGGCCAACGCCGCGCGGTGACTCTCCAAACCCAAGTCATACCTTCCCTGGCGGATCAGGGCGTTTCCCCGCCCGCGCCGCCAGTAGGCTTCATCCTGCCGCATGCCGGCCTTCACCGCCAATTCCACGGCCTGATCGAAATGTTCGAGGGCGGTATCGACTTTTCCGAGGCCCAGGTAGGACAGAGCGAGATTGCCGTGGTCCTGGCTCATGGAGATCGCAGAATCCAGCTTCTCGCTGATCACCAGCGCTCGTTGATAGTTGTCTAGGGCCTCCGGATAGCGGCCAAGAAGTAGGTAAACACCGCCGATATTGCCCAACGCGTCTCCCTCTCCGCGTGGAAAGTCTACACCTCGGTAGAGCTCTAGCACACGTTGGTATTGCTCGAGTGAGGCGTAGTATTCGCCCAGTTCGTCATGCACCAGACTGAGGTTGTTGAGGATGGCTCCGGCCATGCGATCGTCACCCAGTTCAGTGGCAATCCCGGAGCCCTGGCGGAAATACCCTTGCGCCTGCTTAAACTCTCCGAGGTCCCAATGCAGCAGCCCGAGGACATTCAGCGTCTTACCTTCCTGGAGTCGATCCCCGGTTTCCCGTTCGAGAGTTAGCGCCTGATCGAGGTATTCGCCGGCCTGCCCATAGTTCCCCAGCCGCCAGTGAATTTCGCCGACATAGCCGA
>JAZFTL010000399.1:0-3688 GCA_036446675.1 Thermoanaerobaculia bacterium | reverse complement strand
TCGAATCGATGATCCGTGACCTTACGGAAACCGCTGTCATGATGGTTCGGCAGGAGAAGCGCGAAGCGGTACAGGAGGCCGCCGCCCACAATGCGGAGGATCGCTTGCTTCACCTACTGGTTCCTGCACCTCCAGCAAGCACGACCGAAGAGGCTACCGAAAGCGTCGAGCAGACCCGCGAAAAATTTCGCAAGAAACTACGCTCAGGAGCCCTCAACGACAGAACCGTCGAATTCGAAGTTGAGGATGGCTCCGTCCCTTCCTTCGAGATGATTACAGCCCAGGGCGTTGAGGAGGTCGGGATCAATCTCAAGGAAATGATGCCCGGACTCTTCAACAAGAGGAGCAAGCAGCGGTTCACAGTTCTGGAGGCCAGAGAAGTTCTGGAACAGCAGGAAGCCGCAAAACTCATCGACCGTCGACAGGTGACTCGCGAAGCCAGGGACCGGGTCGAACAGGGCGGCATCATCTTTCTGGATGAAATCGACAAAGTTACTAGCCGTGCCGGTGGTCACGGCCCGGATGTGTCCAGAGAAGGGGTGCAAAGAGACCTCCTCCCCATCGTAGAGGGAACAACCGTAGCAACCAAACACGGACCCGTGAACACAGACCACATTCTGTTCATTGCGGCCGGCGCCTTCCACGTCAGCAAGCCCTCGGACCTAATTCCTGAACTTCAAGGACGGTTTCCCATTCGAGTCGAGCTCAATGCTCTCACCGAAGAAGACTTCGTCCGCATCTTGACTGAACCTGAGAACGCGTTAACCAAGCAGTACGCTGCTCTACTCTCAACTGAGGGTGTCCAGCTAGAGTTTACTGAAGACGCGATCACTGAACTGGCTCGTCTTGCGGTAGAGGTCAATTCGCGAACCGAGAATATCGGTGCCCGCCGCCTCGCGACCCTCCTCGAGCGCGTTTTGGATGAGGTTTCGTATGAAGCGCCCGACATGAAGAACGTCAAAGTGACGATCGACGCTGAGTACGTGCAGCGGGCGCTCATAAAAATTGTCGAAGACACGAACTTGAGTCGATATGTTCTCTGATCCTGCAACCCAAAATAACGCTCGGCTTGCCGGAATGCCGGCCAACCGCAGGAATCGAGGAATGCTCCGTCGCAGCCTACTGCTCGCCTCGCTCGCAGTGCTCGTGGCGTCGGGTTGTGGCCGCAAGGGCGATCCGAGGCCGCCCAGCCGGCCCATTCCTGCCGCTGCCAGCGACCTCACGGTGCTGCAACGTGGGCAGCAGATCATCCTGGAATTCGGCTATCCAACGACGACGACGAGCGGTAGGGCTCTGCCCGGAATCGACTCTGTTGAAGTGTGGGAGTATAGCCGCCCGCTAGGTCCATTGGCAACGGTCGAGTCCGTTGCACTGGGGGACCCCGAAGACGAAACCGCTCGAGTCTCCGGCGAAGCAGGCGAGGCGATTGAGCCGAGCACCTCCGAAGCCCCCGCTCCCGTCCTTTTCGGGGGAATCGCCCAAGTGACCGGCGATCAAGGTTCTTCCGAGACCGCTCCATTCGGCGCCGCAAAAGAGACCCGGCCTGAGAGCGAACTCCAGGTCGACAGCCGAGAGTTCACCGGAGCGGCTCAAGAGAAATTGACTCTGAGACATAATGAACTTTCCAGCGCCATCAGCGGTGCACGCATTTTCATTCGACTGAGCCGCGGCCCGCTCGACTCAGAGTCCCCATCGGCACGGATTTTCGCGGTGCGAACAACCAACGGTGAGAAGCTGGTATCACCGTTTTCCAACCGAGCAGCTCTCGTACCCCAGAAGACTCCGGCCCCTCCCGAAGACCTCAAAGTAGTCCCCGGAGCGGATGGAGTAGACATCAGCTGGACTCAGGATGAAGACGATCAAGATATTGCTGGTTATCGTGTCTACCGTCGGGACGCCGCAAGTCCTCACTACGGAAGGGTACTAAGAACCTTGCCGGCCACATCGAGCGCGTTCCGAGACACTACGGTGCAATTTGGTAATCGGTATATCTACACTGTGACGACACTTCTCGAGGAGACTCAACCGGTCATTGAGAGCTCGATTGGCGAAGAATTCGAGATCAACCACGTCGACCGATTCGCACCCGACCCACCGCGAAATCTGGTGGTTTTCACCAACGCGACAAGGGTTCGCCTGCTGTGGGAAGGTAGTGCTGTCTCCGACGTGGCCGGCTATCGTGTTTCTCGGAGAAAGGTTGACGGAGAGTTCAAGCCACTTCACGAATCTCTGATCGGTGACACCGAATTCATCGACTCCATGGTCGAAGCGAGTACAACCTACTTCTATCACGTGGTTGCGGTCGATTTGGCCGGTAATGCCAGCACACCGAGCGAAGAAATCGAAGCGCGGACGCCATGACTCCCTACTTCAAACTCTCCGGAAGTGGCAATGACTTTATCGCCCTCGTCGAGCCGGACGCAGATCCCACCAGCGCTCAAATTCGGGCTTGGTGCCGCCGTGGCATATCGGTTGGAGCAGATGGACTTTTTGTACTTCGATCTACTCTAGAGGGTGCCAGCATGGAACACTTCAACGCCGATGGAGAGCCTGCCGGCCTCTGCCTCAACGGTGCCCGTTGCGCCGCCCAGCTAGCCTTCGAACTGGGCTGGGCTGAGAAGGACTTGACGATCGAAACCCCGGCAGGAGTCGTCAGCGCTCATCGAGAAAGCCTCACATCGATCGCCCTCGAATTTTCCCGAGAAGTATTGGCACCAAGCAAGCTGGAGCTGGAGACTAACGGTAGAAAGACAGAGGGATGGGTGGTAGGCGTGGGAGTTCCTCATTTCGTAGTCCCGCACTCTGCCCCGATAGACCTAGCTCCAGTACAAGAGATGGGCGCTGCATTGCGGCAGCACGAGGCGTTCGGAGAACTGGGAACCAACGTAGACTTTGTGCGCTACTGCGGCCCGAGTACGATGGAAGTGCGGACCTTCGAGCGCGGCGTTGAAGCCGAGACTCTAGCCTGTGGAACTGGAGTGATCGCAGCGGCCGCGGTGGCTCTATCCTTAGACACTGCCACGCTGCCGATCACGAGCCTCACGAAAGGCGGCTTCCACCTGATTGTAGATCGAATTTCAGCATCGAAATCCGAAGAAACCTGGTACCTGTTGGGCGACGCCAGACTCCTCTCGGCAGGATCTCTGATGGCTGCAGCCGAACTCGCCCCGGAACGGCCCGACTGGAGCAAGGCTACATGAGTGCGGCGCAATTCGCCCCTGTCGAAGAGCAGCTAGACCGTCTCAAGCGAGGCGCGGTAGACCTCATCGACGAAGCACAGCTTGCATCCAAGCTCGAGCGCTCCCGCGAAACGAACATCCCCCTTACCATCAAGACTGGTTTTGATCCATCGACGCCCGACCTTCACTTAGGGCATGTGGTCTTGCTGCGAAAGATGCGGCACTTTCAGGAATTCGGACATCGAGTCATCTTCTTGATCGGCGACTTCACCGCCATGATCGGCGACCCTACCGGAAAGAAAATGACCCGACCTCAACTCACTCGAGAACAGGTTGAAGAGAATTTTCAGAGCTACGAGAAACAAGTCTTCCAAGTACTCGACCGGGAGTCCACGATCATCGATTACAATAGCCGTTGGCTCAGCCAACTCGGCTCGCAAGGAATCGTCCAACTGGCCGGACGATACACCCTGGCCCGCATGATGGAGCGGGATGACTTCCGATCCCGA
>JAZFTL010000398.1:0-3555 GCA_036446675.1 Thermoanaerobaculia bacterium | reverse complement strand
TCTAGACGGCGAATGGAGCTATTTGACGGGCCTCGACACCCAGTGGCACTTCGGTCCGGTCGAAATCAATAGCGAGTTCATCTACGCCGACCGCGCTGGAAGCAATCAATATGGCTTCTATCTCGAAGCAGCTTACGAGATTATTCCCGCCTTCTATGTCGTTTCACGCTACGAATACTCCGATCCGGTCGGTTCTGACACGTCAACCCACCTCGGCGACTTCGGCGTTGCGTGGCTACCGCGCCCGTATCTGTATCTCAAGGCGACCTATCGTGTTGCCAGTGAAGAGCCCCTCGATGATGCACGAGGCCTAAAGGCCTCCATCGCAGTGCTGTTCTAGAATGTCGATCCGCGATCTCGCGATCGTTGGATGTTGCATCGCGCTCATCACCGGAGGGCTGGCTTCCGCGGAAGAACGCCTCGCGGTCGTCGTGCCCGCCGGCCGGGTGGTGGAACTCTCGGCAGAAGACCTCGCGCAGATCTATCTCAAGAAGCGGCGATTCTGGAGCGACGGCAGTCCGATCGTCCCGATCAATCGCGAAGCGGGCTGCCGAGCACGCAGAGCATTCACCCGCGGCGTTTTCGACGAACAGACTCGCCATCTCGAGGTCTACTGGAACCGCCAATACTTTCGCGGCGTGTTGCCACCGGCCACGCTGGCCTCCCGCGATGCGGTCAAACGCTTCGTCGCACTCGAGCCCAACGCGATCGGGTACATCCGTGCAGACCAGGTAGACGAAAGCCTCCGAGTCGTCTTCTATCTGCCCTACCCGTAGCCTACCCATGGATGCCCCTGCTGCTCGCTCGATCCCCACGAACGACTGACGGCAGATCGATCGACATCGACCGCACTTCTTCACGATAAACAGGGATTGAGCAAGGATCGTGCCCGAGTCCGGGGCATCTGGACGGCGCCAAGGCACCGATACCCTGGTTCCTGCCTGCTGAAATCGGCAGAGCTCTGCCAGTTTCGGCAGCGATTTCGACCGACTTGCGAGACATTGCGCTCAATCGGCAGGCCCGGCGCCGAGATCGGCGGAGACTTCACCTCGAGCCGCTCTCAACGCCGGCCTCGCCCCGCTCACCCTTGGCACTCCCCTTGCATTTTCTTCCTGGAAAATGAGAGCGGGGTAATCGATCACCGTGCGGTGTCGGCCCTCACCCGCCAATCACAGGAGATTCGAAATGCAGCGCATACACACCAGGGCATTCCTGGACTCGGTCGGCCTCGTCGCGATGGTCGGCCTCGTCCTGCCACTCGGCGCAGGAACTGCCGACGCCTTCCACGGCTCGAACTATTGCTCCAATACCGCGTGGCTCCAGTACATCGCCTGCAAGAGCGAAATCAAGGACGACTTGTTCAGCCAGAGGGCCATCTGTCTCAATATTTCGGACGACGCGGAGCGGGATGAGTGCATCGACGAGGCGTCTGCCAACCTCGAAGAAGCCAGGGACGAGTGCCGGGGCCAGCTCCGCGCGCGTCGCGATCTATGCCAGGACCTCGGCGAGGGTCGTTATGACCCCAGCTTCGACCCAGAGGATTTTCAAACCGAGTTCGACAACTTGAACCCCTACCTGCCGCTGGCCCCGGGTAACGCGTGGGTCTACGAAAGCGAGGATGAGACCGTCACCGTCGAAGTCTTGAACAAGACCAAGTTGATCGAGGGAGTGACCTGCATTGTCGTCAACGACATCGTGGACGAAGACGGAGAACTCGCCGAAGACACCGACGACTGGTTCGGGCAGCGCAAGGACGGGACCATCGACTACTGCGGGGAGGAGTCCAAAGACTATGAATTTTTCGAAGGCGACACGCCGCAGGAACCCGAGCTGGTCGAGATCGAGGGCTCGTTCAAAGCGGGACGAGATGGCGACAAATCCGGGACCCTCTTCATGGGTACCCCTGTCGTCGGTGCAAAGTACCGCCAGGAGTGGTCCCCCAGCAACGCCGAAGACGTTGCGGAGGTTCTCTCCACGACCTACGGCCACGGAAGTGACCCGCGCTTCGACGAATTTGTACCCGAGGACCTGATCCTGCTTCTCTGCGACGGCAATTGCGTCGTGACGGCAGACACCTCGCCCCTCGAGCCCGACGCGCTGGAGTACAAGTTCTATGCACGCGGAGTCGGATTCTTTTTCGAAGTCAAGCCCGAGGATGGCGAATCGCTTCAGCTCATCGAGTGCAACGTCGATCCGAAGTGCGATGAGCTCCCCGAGCTCTGATAGTCGGGGCGCGGGTTCCCGTCCGACGACGTCGTACCGTCGGGCGGGCGCCTTCGACCGACCCACCGAAGCTTCTCCAGCTGGAGCATGAGCATTGCTGGAACCGGCCGCATGAACGACTCGCAAGTCGCCCGGCAACTACCTCTCAGACCTGGGATTTCTGTTCCGCCATGGCCTGACGCAGCCGTGGCAGGTCTTTGAGGTAGCGAAGCCCGAGAAGTGAGCGGAACAGGAGCAGCGCCACGGGAAACGTCAAGCCGAACGCGAGAATCGACGCTTCGTCTCCATACGGCGAGAAAAAGTAGATCATGGCCGCTTGTTGGGTACCCAGACCGGCGGGCGTAATCGGCACCGCGCCCGCCAACAAGATCGCCGGCGTCGCCGCTATCGCGAGCCGCAGGGGAAGATCGATGCCAAACGACTGGCAACCCAACCAGAAGACTCCGATGAACACCGCGAAATAGAATCCCTTCATCAGGACGAGCACCGCAACATCGCGCGGAACTGCCGCCTGGTGGGAGCGAAAGATACCGAGTCGCCGGATGCGCACGATCCAGCGAAGGCGGGGCCAGCTACCCATGAAGATCGCCAGAGCCACGGCGTTTACGAACACGAAGCCCGCTGCGATGTTTCGCAGAGAAGTGATCTCCGGTGACGACGCCAACAAAATCGCACCGAGAACGGCACAACTCGCCAACACCATCCCGTCGATCGTCTGGTAGAAGAGCATGGTGCTCGTCGACTCGAGAGCGTCGATGCGCTTCGAAGTACGCAGATGCAAGATGACGGCCGCAGTGCCAAGATTCCAGTTGATCGGCGTCAAGAGATAGGTCATCCCGCGCAAAGACCGGGCCTCGGCCCACACGAGCTTCGCGTTGAAGCGGGTAAACAGAAAGGCAAAAACTGCAGAGTCGATGAGAAACCACAGCAGTACTGCGGCCATCATCAGCGGCAGGAATACTTCGAGGCGCGCCGAGCGCGCGGCCGCCCAGGCGTCCGCCACCGGGACTTCACTGAACAGGTAGTACAAGATCGCCACGGCGATCACCCATGGAGCGATTCTCTTGAACCAGAGAATCGCCGGCGAGGGTCTCTGGGAATCCGCCTCTGCCGCTGGGCTGGGATGCATCGGGTCCTGTGTTTGCGAATCAATCGGGGACTGCCGCGGTTGCTGGGCCATGCCGGTAGCATGACAGAATGGGGAGCACCGCGGGGGAGTTCTTCAACGGGCTGCTAGACACCCGGAGCAATTGCTAACCCCGGGGTCGAGTAAGAGGCCCCTCATGTGGAGGGCCCCTCCTCTCAGAAGCCTGCCTGCGGATTTCCCGCACA
>JAZFTL010000397.1:0-6226 GCA_036446675.1 Thermoanaerobaculia bacterium | reverse complement strand
GTTACCCATTCGAGGCCTCCACGCAGGCTGTGTTCCCAGAGGTCATGTCCGAGTTTGGGCGGCAAGAGAAGAGTGGGCTTTTGATCGTGAACAAAACGAGAGACAAACGCGAGTTCCTCCAGGCCACCGATATGGTCGGCGTGAAGGTGACTGATGGCGACATGGGTAATCTCGTCGAGGCTCCGTCCAGAACTCTCGAGCCGCGGTGGTGTGAGGAAGCCGAAATCGATCATCAGCCGAATATCCCCGCACTCCACTAAGGCATTCGAGTGACCGAAGCGTCGCGAGAAAGCGCTGCCGGTTCCGACGAAGGTGGCTTTCAGATCGACTCCAAGAATAGTTTGCTAGAAGTATTCATCGATACGAGAAGGGGTACGAGCTAGCCCACGATCATTACCTGGTCGTATTCGTCTTCACGCTCTCTTAAACGGCTGACGAGCAGCTTTAGAAGATTTAGGTAGATGGTGCGGGCGATTCGGTCATTTGTCGAGAGATATTCCTCGAAATCGTGTTTGGATATCCTCAGCAGGGCTCCAGGTTCGACAACGATGATCGATGCGGATGCCGGCTGTCCATCGATCAGGGAGTATTCGCCGAAGTAATCTCCGGGTTTGAGTTGGTTCAATTGCACGTCGGTCGCTCGATGCTCCTCTTCGGAGCTGTTTGCGCCCTGCAAAACGACCTTCAGTCGACCCTCGATCAAAATATGGAACGCGGCGGCCGACTGGCCCTCTTTGATCAAGATCTCGTCACGTTGAAAGCTGAGCGACTCGCATACTCCAGCGAAGCCTGCAAGGTCCGGGTCGGCGAGGCCGGCGAAAGCATCCACATGAGATAATACACGCACCGTAGTCTCTTGATTCATGGGGCCTCCCTTCGCCTTTCCTCACTGCGAGCACTCGAGCCGATTCCTCGGTCAATGGTACCAGTTTCGACTGAATTGAAGGCAGTACCTGCGCTATGATCGTTCTTGGGTCACGGTTTTTCAGAGAGGATCGGTTCGATGGCGACAGTCAAGCTCGAGAGCTTCTGCCTGAGACTCGACGCCGCTCTCTTTTTCGGCATGTCGTACAAGATAGATCGTCGCTCCGCTAGCGAGATCTGAAGTGGAGAGTGCGATTTCTGAATATGGCGACTCGAAAAAAGAAGTTCTATGTTGTATGGAGTGGCTCCAAGGCGGGAGTCTACTCTGCGTGGTCCGAGTGTGAGGCGGTAACCAAGGGAGTCAAGGGAGCTAAGTTCAAGAGCTTTCCGACGCTCGCAGCGGCGCGGAGCGCCTTTGCAGACGGCTCCGGCGCCCACTGGGGAAAAGGCAACGTAAGGAAGCTAAGGTCGAAAACCCAAAGCGCTTCAGTTGGCGACCCGATTCCCGGAAGTCTCTGTGTCGATGCGGCCTGGAACTCAGTGACCAAGATAATGGAGTATCGAGGGGTTTGGATCGACGACGGCGCGGTCGTATTCGAGGAAGGACCGTTTGATGCTGCGACCAACAACATCGGCGAGTTCCTCGCGGTGGTGCAGGCCCTGAGATATCTCAATGAGAGCGGATCGGATGCGGCGATCTATACCGATAGCAAAACGGCGATGAGCTGGGTAAGAAATCGGCGGGTCCGTTCGGAATCGATGGTGTTGGGCAAGACCAGCGAACAGATCGAGGCGATGGTTACAGCCGCCCTCGATTGGCTCGTGGATCATGAGATTCATAGTAGGGTATTGAAATGGAAGACCCGAGCCTGGGGCGAAGTGCCGGCGGACTATGGTCGCAAGTAGATCGCTTCCAGCGACGGTTCGGATAATTCATGAAGCGGCGCATTCCAAGCCAATCGAGCAGGAGGCATCGAAATGAAAACCCCTCTATCCACAGTGATCATGTGCATGGTGCTCGTATCGACGCTGTCGGTGGAAGCCTTTGCCGGTAGCGCCATCGACGAGAGATGCAGAGAGGCCATCAAGCTCTTTAAGAAGACCGACTCGGGCATCGGTGAATTCTTCCGGGATGCCTACGGGTACGCCATCTATCCTCGGGTGGGCAAGGGCGGGATGGGAATCGGCGCCGCTCGGGGCAAAGGGTTGGTCTACAGGGGCGGCAGCAAGGTCGGCCGAACTTCGCTGCATCAACTGACTATCGGTTTTCAACTCGGCGGACAGATCTACCAAGAGGCTATCTTTTTCGACTCGAAGAGGTCCTTTGACGACTTCAAGGGAGGTAACTTCGAGTTGAGCGCGCAGGCTTCGGCCATCGCCGCCAGTGCGGGAGTAGCGGCCACCGCCAAGTACAGTCATGGTGTCGCCATTTTCACTCTCGGCAAAGCGGGCTTGATGTACGAGGCTACCGTCGGTGGGCAAAAATTCTCGTACAAGCCGTATTGAGAGCACCCATGCGTTGGATAGTTACCTACCTCCCGAAGGCCATAGGATTTGGGCTATGGCTATTGATCTCGCCTTCACCGGCGACGGGTGCTTCACCGAGCATTGAGGCTGAGCTCGACGGCATGCTGACGGACTTCCATCTGGCAGCATCCAATGCGAACGGTGATCGCTACTTCAGTCTCTTTGCACCCAATGCCGTTTTTCTCGGTACCAGCCCTGAAGAGCGTTGGAGTCTTGAAGATTTCAAGGCGTACGCACGGCCCTTCTTCGATGTAGGAAGGGGCTGGACCTACGTCGCCACTTCACGCCATATCGAAGTTGCTCCAAGCGGCGAGATCGCCTGGTTCGACGAAATTCTCGACAACGCAAAGTACGGCACCTGCCGGGGCTCCGGAGTGTTGGTCAAGACAGATGGCGAATGGAAAATCGCCCAATACAACCTCGCCCTTCTGGTTCCAAATGAGGTGGCTCTCGACGTTGTCGAGCTGATTCGGGGGGAGGCCGGAGTGCAGGAGTGAAGTTCAGATTTGAAACCTGGATGGGCCAGCCGATGAAGTCGACGAAGTCTTTGGCGGTGAAGTAGCCAATGAATGAGAGCAGGGCAGTGGTGCTGGTAAAGAGGAGGTTGCGCCGCCTATGGGCACGATGTTGTCGCGAATAAGTTTTGGAGTCCGCATGCGTTACTACCGGCCTGGGCGAGAACCCTAGTCAAAAGGTGACGCGGCCACTTGTCGCAAGAATCGTGTCTCCGATGGGATCGTAGAGCGATACGACGATGACGTGATTCTGTCGTCGGATCTTAATCGAGGTTTCGTAAATGCTGTGGGCTCCGGGTGGCGGGAGCTCACTGCCTTCAAGAGGGACGAATATTGTGGGGATCTCGTTGCGCTCACCGCGTTCATTCAAGACAGCGATTCTGAGTTCGAGTTCAGCTTGATAGCGGCCTCTCCAAGGGAGCATGGTGACTGCGTCCATCGGAATCGTCAGACGGAGCGAAATCTCGACCTTCCCCCGCCCGACATTCTTGCGTTGACCGAACTCTAATCCCAGTGGATGGGCTCCCGGCAGACTCCCGAACATCAAGGCACTTTCGGTTACGAATGTGACTTCGGTTTGGCGCGAGAGGTCTTGAAACCCTTTACGGGTCCTAACCTTGAGTCCAGGCTGGTTTACTGAAAGTTTGATCTTATGACTGGAATCGTCCCCTTTCCACGGTGGTGTGAAGCCCAACCAGTAGTACGATCGAAGATCATCTGCCACTGCCGCCAGAGCCCCGACGGCATCGCCGCCGATCATCGCCCGGCCCCCGGTTTGAGTCGCCAAGGTCTGGAGGGTCGACTTCAGTTCGAATTCGCTGTTGAGCTGAATCTCTTGTGGCGACCGTTGTCCGGCATCGAATAGGTGTCGTCCCGAGTTGGCAGCGCTGATTGCCGGGCCAGGAGGCCGCGGCACATCCACTGGATAGATGGTGTATCCCAAGAGATTGGCTGTTTCGTAGATAGGCTTATAGATGCGCGCCCCGCTCGCGCTACAGTCTCCAGCTGGAAGCAAGGCTCCCGCAGTGGTACCGCCGCCAGGACCGCCAGTGAGGTAGTCCTTGATCGAATGGGGCCATCCACCGGAGAGAATCATCATCACCTTACGGCCCGGCGGCTTGGCAAAACTTCTGAGCGTAGAGGTGACTCCGAGAACGGTTCTTTCGATGCGCCTTTCGAGTCGTCTGATGGAAGCGCAGATGTCGCTTGCCAGTCCGTCTGGGCGAGCCGAACCTGCGACTCCTACTCCATCTATCGGGTCCGTCGGAAGACTGCTTCGCAGCTCTCTGCCGGGAGCTGTGGTGATGAAACCGCGCGCCGGCATGGAACGCGCTTTCAGCAGCGCATCGCGGATCTCTTCGGACGAGTTCGACCAGGTAGTGAGCATCTCCGGCCGACGCCCATCAAAGGCGACGATGGCCATGTGGTCCTCCGGCCCCATAAATCCGAGGTCTATCTCAATCCCGTCGAGGATCCGATTCCTCTGGCTGGCTCGCGACGTAAAGTAGTTGTCGATGAAGAGCAAGTAGCTGGTGCGAATCGGTTGGTTCGGAGACAGGCGCCCAAGGTCGATTTCCGGCTTGGGAGCAGAGTCTGGGTTGCTGGAAGAATGAGGTTCTCGAGCTGGACTGGCGGCAACCCCGTGGCCATTGCGAACTTCTGAGAAAAAACTGATCGGGACGGCTTTACCATCCACCCGAAGAGAGAAGTTCTCGGAGGTCAAGCCGACGACTCGATTGCCGTCTCGGTCGACGACAACTGCTTCGACATTCACGACGCGGACATCGACGCGGTCGACGAAAGCGCTCAGACGCGCGCTCTGCTGAACTAGGTCGGACCGGGTCGATTGGGATGCCGCAGGAGTGCCGGATACGAGGACACTCGCCAAGCAGCCTAAGAGACCTGTGACGGTTAGGGCCTGATGCCTCATAGGGATCATCATATCCGGAAGTAGCGGCGCCGCGCCGCAGCGCCCTTCTCATACCTTCATAGACCCTTCGTAAATGGGCATCACCCGATACCGTTCTAGGCTAAACTAAGCACTACAGCGGCGAACAGTGACACCAGTGACCCCCCTTTCATCAGACGTACGCACAACTGCCGCAGGCTACCTAGGACTTGTGGGATACCACGAGGGTGTCAAGCTGCAAGAGCGTGTTCGGGCGGCTCTCTGCGCCGGAGTCGGCTCTGAGCACCTGCTCCTGCTCGAGCATCGCCCAGTCTTTACGCTCGGCCGTACAGCCAAGCCCACCGACATCGTTGTCGGCAAGCGCTGGCTGGAGGACCGAGGAGTTCAGGTCGCCGACAGCGACCGCGGTGGGCAGGTGACGTTTCATGGACCAGGCCAGTTGGTGGGTTATCCCGTTATCGATCTGAAGCCGGATCGCCGCGACGTTCGCAAATATGTCCGAGACCTGCAGCAGGTGCTGGTGCGAGCGTTGGCGGATTTCGGGATCGATGCGGAGCCCCGCCATGAGCAAAGCGTCATCGGTGTCTGGGTCGGTTCAAGAAAGATCGCTTCGATCGGAGTGCATCTCAGCCGTTGGATTACCACGCACGGATTCGCTCTGAATGTGTCTACCGATCTATCATTTTTTCAGGGCATCGTTCCCTGTGGGCTCCAGCGGGTGGAGATGACTTCGATCGAGGCTCTCATGGGCGAGGCGCCTGCTGTCTCGGCAGTGGCTGCAGCCTGCAGTATTCATTTTGGTGAAGTTTTTGATCGCCGGATGATTCCTCTTGACGTTAACTTGTGGGACTGGGATAAGAATGAGGGTGGGGCTGCAGCGGCCTCTAGCCCACGTCGCAGCGCGAGTGCGATAGATTAGCCTCCCATGAGCGAATCACTGATTCAGATAGGAGTCGAAGGCGGAGGTCTTGCCCGACCGATGGGGCGCTCGCCGAAACCTGAGTGGCTGAAAATCAAGCTCAAGACGTCGCCAAGATATCACCAGATCAAGAATCTGCTCCAGGCACAACATCTGAATACTGTCTGTGAGGAGGCCAGGTGCCCCAATATTTATGAGTGTTGGGGCGAGTACGGCACGGCTACCTTCATGATCCTCGGCGATATCTGCACCCGGCAGTGCGGTTTTTGCGCTGTGAAGACCGGACGGCCGGAGGCCGGGGTGGACCCCGACGAACCGCGACGACTAGCTGAAACTGTCTCCGTGATGGGGTTGCGTCATGCTGTAATTACCTCAGTTGATCGTGACGATCTCCCGGATGGGGGAGCCCAGCACTTCGTTGAGGTGATCGAGGCTCTGCGTGACCTCAATCCCGATACGGCAGTGGAGGTCCTGACACCGGACTTTTTGCGC
>JAZFTL010000396.1:0-10867 GCA_036446675.1 Thermoanaerobaculia bacterium | reverse complement strand
TTGGGACGACCTGGTGTGGACAGGCGCTGATCTGCTCGCAGAAAAGTTGCCATGGGGAGAAGGAGGGGCGGGAGTCGGTGACTTCATCCGGGTGGGGCGTCGAGTAGTCGAACTCTACAGGGACCAAGGGACAGTTGGCCGACTCGACGGCAAAGACCTTTGCCTCGACTACGAGCGGGCTGCATCGATACGTTCTCTCGATGAAATCTTCACCGGAGATGGCTTTGTAGAATGGACAGACGCCCGCTCTCTTCAGAGAGCTGAAGGAAGGGGCGAAGCGCGATGAGTTTGAATCTAACCTTGATTCCAGGTGACGGTATCGGGCCGGAAGTGACAGATGCCACCGTTCGAGTATTGGCGGAAGTTGGATTAGACGTCACTTGGGACCGTCACAGGGCGGGAGTTGAGGCACTTGAAAAGGACGGAGATCCTTTACCGAGTGCGCTCATTGAGTCGATAGAGCGAACCGGTATCGCCCTCAAGGGTCCTGTAACCACTCCTATCGGAAAGGGTTTTCAATCGGTCAATGTGCAGCTTCGCAAGCGCTTGGACCTTTTTGCCAATGTACGGCCAGTCTTTTCTCTGGCCGGAGTTCCCAGTCGGTTCGAAGATGTCGATCTGGTGGTGGTGCGCGAAAACACCGAGGGGCTCTACAGCGGCATAGAGCACGAGGTCGTTCCGGGAGTGATGGAGAGCCTCAAGATCATTACTGAGAAGGCATCGCGCCGGATTTCTCGTTTCGCTTTCGACTATGCCAAGAGAAACCGGAGATCTCAAGTGACAGTGGTGCACAAGGCCAACATCATGAAACTCTCAGATGGCCTCTTTCTCGCGTGCTTCAGAGAGGTGGCCAAAGACTTTCCCGAGATCGCTGCCAACGAGCGAATTGTCGACAATATGTGTATGCAGCTCGTGGTTCGACCCGAAGATTACGATGTCCTGGTGTTGCCGAACCTCTATGGCGACATCGTATCGGATCTGTGTGCCGGACTGGTGGGCGGATTGGGAATGGTCCCAGGCGCCAACATTGGGCAGCGAATTGCCGTCTTCGAGGCAGTACACGGCAGTGCTCCCGATATCGCCGGGCAGAACCTGGCGAATCCCACAGCACTCATGCGGTCTGCTGTTCTGATGCTCGACCACCTGGGCGAAGCGGACTCTGCGGCGCGCTTGACGAGAGCTCTGGCCCGGGTATTCTCGAGCGGCCGGGTACTCACTAGAGATCTCGGTGGATCCGCCTCGACCACAGACTTCACGGACGCTGTGGTGGATGAGCTCGGGCGCGATACGGGTGCGGCGGATGACTCGTTGGATTAATTCAGCCAGTCGCCTTTGATGACCGCTCGAGTACAGAGATTACTTCGCTCTTCGTGAGAAGCTCTGAGTAGAGGTGGGGAGTTTTGCCCGGCCTATAGAGCAGATAGAAGGGGATTCCATAACGACCGTGATCGGCGAGGAATTGCGCGATCGCGTCGTCTCGATTGGTCCAATCGGCCTTCATTGCGATCACCTCATACTTTTCGAAAGCTTCCGAAATAGTTGCTGTTTCGAGCACCAGCCGCTCGTTCACCTTACAGGTGAAGCACCAATCAGCCGTTACATCGACGAACACGAGCCGCCCTTCGGCGGCGAGGCCTTCGGCTCGATTGCGGTCGAAATCTACCCAGCTAATGAACTGACTAGGCTCGGCTGTGGACGCCGACCGAGATGATTCGGCCGGCGGGGATGCTAGAAAGACCGGCAGTGTGAGCGTCGCCAGGATACCCAAGAGGGCGACCCTTCGCCGCCGGCTCTTCGCCGTCGATTTGTGCCGCAGCCAGACAAAAAAGCAGAGGGCGGTCAGAGCAACCTCGATAAACGCGAGGTCTTCCCGGCTCACCTGAGATGAGAGGACATAGAGCAGCCAGATGAGGGCACCGAAGAGGAGGAAGCCCATCGCCACACGGAACGTATCCATCCAGTTCCCCGGTTTCGGCAAGAACGCCGCGGTGCGAGGTGCGGCCGCCAAAACGAAGTACGGAGTTGCCATTCCAAGGCCGACGGCGGTGAACACTGCCATGATTGTAGTGGATTGTTGGCTCAGCGCAAATCCCATTGCCGGGCCCAAGAATGGAGCGGAGCAGGGGGTTGCCATGAGAGTCGCGAAGAAGCCCGACGCGAGGTGTCCTGCGACGCCTTCCCGCGGACCGCTGCCTGCGAATCGCGAGGCAGCTTGGGGCAATGAGATCTCCAAGAGTCCCCACAGATTGAGTGCGAACAAGACGATGATCGCTGACAGCAAGAAGACAAAGGTCGGGTTTTGAAACTGGATGCCCCAACCGACGGCGGCGCCGGCAGCCTTCGCAACGATCGCTGCGAGAGCCAGGATCCAGAAAGAAATCAGGATGCCCAAACTCGTTGCGAGGGCGCCTGCGGTCACCGCGGAGCGACCCTGAGCGGCGCTCTTGACAAGCCCGAATACTTTGAGAGAGACGATCGGCAGCACACAGGGCATCGCGTTCAAAATCAAGCCGCCCAACCATCCGAATAGCAGAATGAGACCCAATCCTGAAGTCACCGTCGCTGCAGGGGTCGAGGCGCCGGCGGCAGGAGTGACTCCAGCTGCTATGGAGACCTCGGCTTCCGGCTCTGACCGAGTTAAGTCCGCTGACCCTACCGCGAGGGTCACGACCGTGATACCTAGAGCGGCGCGGGTAGTGACCGGAGCCAAACACGAGCGATCATTACAGGCCTGGTAGGTAACGTCAGCTTCGATGGTATAGCTCCCCAGGGCACTGCCGGAAATTTCGGCAACGGCTCGAATCGCGACTTCACCTTCAAATACAGAAAGTGGCTGATCTGCGAAAGCAAACGTTTTCATCTCGCCTTCAGGGTACTGAAGGTCGCGCAAAGTCCACTCGGCGGGAAGGATGAAATTCACTTCCGTAGCAATAAGGTATGGAAAGGTCGGTTGGTTGCTGTTGGTATGCCAGTGGTTCTCAATGGTCAAGAATGCGGTGACGGGGAGATCTGTACCGGGCTCAGGCTCGGTAATTTCGGAATGAAGGGTCACCACTGCTTTTTCGGTCGGTGAGAGGCGCGCCGCGTCGCTTGAGCCAGGAGTCGCCAAGGCCGGAAATACAACGGCGGTCAAGATTAGAAAGCTGAGTCGTCGCGCCATGGGTCCGCGACAGAGGGAGGCTGGGAATCGGAGCTGCGGTGAGAAGACTTTCATTCGACGACCATCTCAATCGTTGTCGTACGGGGGTATTCGCTGGTGGCTGGGTAAGGCGGCAACATTGGATTCCCGACCCTGTTTGCCGAGTGTACCACTGCGCTACTCGAAACGGACCCTCGCCTGTTCGAGTTGAACTTTTCCAGGTATGCTGTTTTCGACAGTCTTCGCTGTGGCACGTTCGCGGATGAAGAAGATGGCCGAATCGACCATGAAATTTTCAGCTCGTTCGGGGAGAATTCAGGAATCTGCCACTCTGAAGGTGGCGCGAAGGGCGCTCGAAATGAAAGCCCAGGGAATCGACTTGGCTGACTTCGGGGCCGGCGAACCGGATTTTGAATCTCCCCGATGCGCCATTGCGGCCGCGATTAGCGGTTTGGAGAATGGGTTTACTAGGTACACCGCTGCTGCTGGAATACCCCCACTCAGGCAGGCACTCGCGGCGCGCTATCGAAGTGAGTTCCACGCCCCCTGGACCGCAGCTGAGGTGGTGGTAACTGTCGGGGCCAAGACAGCTCTCTTTAATCTTTGCCTGACCCTGTTGGAAGCCGGAGATGAGGTCGTTCTGCCGAGCCCCAGTTGGGTGAGTTTTGCTGAGCAAATCCGCTTCGTAGGAGCGCGACCGGTTCCGGTGGTCACGAAGGCAAGTGAAGGGTTTCGAATTCGCGCCGAACCGGTTCTAGCGGCACTGACCCCGTCCACCCGGGTGGTGCTCCTCAATTCTCCAAGTAATCCGACCGGTGGAATGATCGATGCTCGAGACCAAGAGGAGATCGTCAAAGTATGCGCCGAGAGAGGCATCTGGGTTATTTCAGACGAGACCTACGAATATTTCGTCTACGACGGAGTTGAGCATGCCAGTGCGGCCCGATTGGCCGAGCGCTTTCCGGACACGGTCATTCTTGTCGGTTCCTTCTCGAAGACCTACGCGATGACCGGTTGGCGGGTCGGTTACGCGATTGGACCCCCTCGAGTCATGAAGGCACTGATCGCTCTGCAGAGTCACTCGACTTCCAACCCCACGTCGTTTTCCATGTTGGGTGCGCTGGCGGCGCTGGAGGGCGCCGGCAGTGAGGTTCAACAGATGATCGAGGAGTACCACGTTCGGCGTGATCTGGTGACGGCCCGACTGGCGGCGATGAAGGGAGTGACCTGCGTGGCGCCGCAGGGTGCTTTCTATATTTTTCCTAACGTCGCGGCCCACTATCGTGAGGGCCTGCAGGGCTCCGTTGCGTTTTCTGAATATCTGCTCGAGCGAGCTCGGGTTGCGGTGGTGCCTGGCCTGGACTTTGGTGACGACGACCACATTCGGATATCGTTCGCCTGTTCACAGGACACGTTGAATCAAGGGTTGGACAGGATTGAGTTTCTACTTTGCTCCCCTCATTGATTCGTATGATCAGCAGATCGAGAATCTAAGCTGCGGATGGTGACTCATTGGGAAAGGATTAGGATGAGACGAAGATTGCTGCGCATTGTTCTTGGTGTCGCTCTCGTAGCCGCGTTGCCTGGATCTGTAGTCAGGGGTTCTGAAGGTCGGATACTCGGAACGGTGGTCGATTCTGAAGGCCGTCCAATCGACGGAGTCCTGGTGTCGATTCGGGGCGTTCGGATCGCCATTGAGAAGAGTGCCTTCACCGACAAGAAGGGGCGATTCAGTATTACGTTGAGTGATGCAGCGAGAGAGTATGAGATCAATCTCACCAAAGATGGATATGTAACCTTGCAGGTTCCCCTCGCACCGAAGGTGGGCGGGCTGCTGCGCCAGACATGGTCTCTCACCCAAGGAGCTGATTCCGCGGTAGATGGGGCGCAGGCTCTGATCGAGGCCGAAAGTCTGGCTGAAGCTGCAGCAATCTACAACGAAGGAGCGGACGCCTTCAGGCGCGGAGACACAGATTTCGCACTCGAGAGATTTGCAAAGTCGTCGAGCCTAGATCCCGAGCTGATGCCGCCTCTCATCGGCATGGCCCGCATTCAGTTTGCGCAAGGTGATTTCGAAAATGCGCTGTCGAAGGTGGAATTACTATTGGCGCTGGCGCCCTCTGATTTAGTTGGGCTGAGGATTCGCTACGATGCACTCGCGGCTCTGGAACGCTGGAGCGAAGCCAATGACGTGCTCGATCTTCTCGTCACAGTCGACCCGACTCCCGGCACGGTGCGGCGAGTCTTCAATCGCGGGGTGGAGGCGGTCCGGATCAGTGACCTGCCGAGCGCTGCGGCGCGGTTTGAGCAAGCGGTTGAACTCGACGCATCCTTGACGCCGGCCCTACTTGCCCTGTCACAAATCTACCTCACGCTTCACGAACCGCTACGGGCAATCGAGTACGCTGAAGCAGTCGTGCAGCAAGATGCACGGAGCACGGAGGCTTTGAGCGTCCTGTATCAAGCTCATTTAAGTCTGGACAATGAGGCGGGAGCCCAGCTTGCCTTCGCGGACCTGAAGGCCATCGACCCCGCTGCGGTATCGAAGGCTTTCTACAAACAGGGGGTTGCTCAATTCGATGCTGGAGATGTCGAGAGTGCAAGAAAGACGTTGGAGAGGGTCCTCGAAACGGATCCGGAGCATGCCAAAGCGCACTACAGCCTGGCTCTGTGTTATCTGAACCTGGGAGAGAACGATAGGGCTCGAGAGTTTTTCAGGCGCTTCATCGAGCTGGCACCTGAAGATCCAGACATCGGTTCTGCTCGAGAGATGCTTTCCTACCTGGAGTAGTATGCGGGACAGGCGAGGTGGTTTATGAGCGAACTCCTCCTCAACGAGGAGACCATGGATCAAATCCGGCGAGCCGGAGGAGACGAACTGCTTCTCGAGTTATTCGGGGTCTTCTTGAGCCATGTCGAGGTCAGGCGGAAGGCGATTCTAGACTCCGTGAAGAGCGAGGATGCGTCTGTCGCTCGAAAGGCCTTTCATTCGATTCGTTCGAGTTCGGTTACCATCGGATTGCAAGCTCTGTCCGAGAGGGCCGCGGAGCTCGAGGATCTTGCCGAGAGGAACTGTTGGGATGAGGTGAATCAGGTACTACCTCGGCTTGAAGATGACTTGATTCAGTCTGTAAGGTGTCTCGAGCTGGAAGTAGTCAGAATCGCCGACAGTTCTTAGCAGATTTGGCTTCTACCCGGTATCCGGCTACCGGAGTCGCGGGCTCGGAGTGATCAAGTGCGAGAACTAACGTGAGGGTAGGAAACTGTACCCGGCTCCCCGCTCCGTAACTACGTAACGAGGTCTGCCGGGTGCGGGCTCGATTTTTTGACGGAGCCGGTGGACATGGACTCTCAGGGTGTTCTCGTCCGACTCCTCTTTTTGCCAGAGCCGAGCCAAGATCTGGTCCGTCGGTACCGTCTTGCCGGCCTTACGGACTAAGATGTAGAGCAGTTTGGTTTCGGTCGGAGTCAATGGAACCGGGCGGTCATCGACGACGGCTCTTTGTCTCACGAAATCGACGGCGAGGCGATCATCGATGCGCAGGAGTGGCTGGAAGGTATAGGAAAAATCGCCGATGCGCCGCAAAACACGACCAACTCTTGCAACCAATTCGCTGGGGTCGAAGGGCTTCGTGAGGTAGTCCTCCGCGAAATCCTCGATTGCTGAGACCACAGTTTCCTTTTCGGCAACGACCGTCAACAGGATGATCGGCACATCACTAATCTGTTGGATTTGTCTTGAAAGGCCGAAACCATCAATTCCCGGCAGCTGGATGTCGATCACAGCAAGATGTGGCAGGCCACGGTCGTCGACGATTTCCAACGCCTCTTCTCCAGAGGCTGCCGACCAGACCTCGAAACCTGCTTGTTCGAGGGCGCGGCGGGTCAGAATTCTGACTTCCGGGTCGTCATCGACCGCCAGGATTCGATACCCTTCGGAAGGAGCTTCCTTTTGTAGCATGGGTTCATTCATTTTCACGATTCCATTGGAGTCTGAATGCGGACGATGCCGATCGAATTTTGAGGACACCCGCCCATGTTGTTAATGTCATAACACTACCTCTTGAGCCGAATCTTGTCGAGTCACAAGTTGCCAGTTGCCACATTCGTTACCTAAGCGGGCGTAACGCAGCTGGGATCATCGTGTGCAGGACTATTCACCCAAGTATTCACAGCAAAAGCCTCCATCTCGACCGAAGGATAGCTGCGCAGCAGGCTCTGCAGAGTTTTTCGCTCTGAGAAGATCGGGTCGAGCCACTGTCGGTAGTCTTCGGGACGCAGGATGACCGGCATACGCTGGTGAACTGAAGCTACGAGGTCGTTTGGTTCAGTGGTGATGATGGTGAAGGTCTCGAGTGGGTCTCTTTCATCTTTGGTCCAACGCTCCCAAAGCCCTGCGAAGCCGAAGGGCTGCCGATCTTTCAGGTGAAAGTAGTAGGGTCGTTTGCCTCCAGGTCGCCTCTGCCACTCATAGAATCCGTCGGCGACCACCAGGCAACGCTGACGCTTGAAACTGCTGCGGAAAGAAGGCTTTTCCGCGACCCCCTCGGCACGCGCATTGATCATGCGATTGCCGGTGGCTGGATCTTTCGCCCATGCCGGTACGAGGCCCCACCGGAGGTGATCAAGACGTCGTTTGCCGGTCTCCCCGCTCGCCCTAACTACGGCCGCTTCCTGGGTGGGAGCGATATTGAATCGAGGACTTAGTTGTATCTCTTCATCGAGATCGAATAGATCGGCGACGAGATCGGCGGGGCTTGAAAGGGTGTAGCGACCACACATGGGACTAACCCAGCTGCTGCTGAACGATTCGCAAGATCTCGACTTCTGCTTTTTTCGCGGCATTCTCGAGATCATCGGCCTTTTTGCAGAAGTCAGCGGCGAGTTCCCGGTCGGTGAGATCCGAAGAATTGATGCGCACGTTGAGCCCGCCACCACGAACCGCCGCCCGGGCGCAGAGCGCTCCCACTCCGGCGTCCGATACCGAGTTGGGGTTGCCGATCTCAGCCATCGCTCGAATGATCTCCATCGAGTTCAAGGCCTGTTGCATGATCTGTAGGGGCACCTTGATGGCAGTCTGGGTGGCCTCTTGGATCCGGCGCTGGCGCTCCACAGTTTCGGGGGGGGTTGATTTCGGGAGCCTGAATGCATCGAGGATCGCGTTGAAGGCGGCGGTATCAGCGTCGATGAGGGCGACCAGTTCGACTTGATACTGTCGACTGCGGACCGCCCAGTCGGAGAATTCTTCCCATCGATCGTCCCATCCTTTCTTGTGAGAGGAGAGGTTTGCCACCATCGTTCCGAGGGCGGCGCCGAGGGACCCGATTGTAGCCGCTACCGATCCACCGCCAGGTGCCGGCGACTCGGAGGCTGTCTGCTCGATGAAGTGTTCGAGCGGCTGATCTATGAGGCGATCTGCGTGATCAGAAGCCAAGACATACTCGATGATTTTTTTCTTCGGATCGAAGGTCTGCAGCTCGTCCAGGCCGAGTGACTTCACTGCGATCTTGAGGAGTTCATCGTCGGAGACGCCGATTGATCTCTGTTGTTTCCTCAAGAAGTAGCTTCCGGCATCGAGCATGGCCTGCAAGGGAATCAGCCCGACGAGCTCGGAGCCGGTCACCCGAAGGCCGCGCAGTTCCGCTTTGTGGCAGACTTCATCGAATGCGACATGCAGAGGAGTTTTTTTGAGGTTGGTGAGATTCATCGAGATCTGCGCGATTCCATACTCCTCGATGAACCAACCGATTGCCTTGACGTGCTGAAGGCTACCAGAGGTGTAGACCGGTTGATCTTCCTCATTGCGTACAACTTCGCCGGTGAGCGGATCCCCGCGACGCTTGAGTCGACCCTTTTCTCGAACGTCGAAGGCTATGGCATTGGCGCGGCGGGTGGAAGTCGTATTCAGATTGATGTTGTAGGCGACCAGGAAATCGCGCGCGCCGACTGCTGTGGCGCCGGAACGCGCATTGAAAACCTTGGGTCCGAAGTCCGGCTTCCAGCGGGCTTCCTTGAGTTTCTCTTCTAGCCCTTCATACTCTCCGGATCGGACGACGGCGAGGTTGGTCCGTTCTTCGATCAGTGCGGCATGCTCGTAGCAGAAGGCTGGAATTCCCAGTTCCTCTCCAATCCTACGGGCGAGTTCACGGGCCAGAGCTACCGTTTCTTCCATGGAAATTCCTGAAATAGGGATCAGCGGGCAGACGTCGGTAGCCCCAAACCGTGGATGCTCGCCATGATGCTCCCGCATATCGATGAGTCGTGCGGCTTCGGCGACCGCCTGAAGCGCAGCCTCCAAAACCTCGTTCGGGGTGCCGGCGAAGGTCACTACCGTGCGGTTGGTAGCCCGCCCAGGATCGACATCTAAAAGTCTGACGCCCGAGCACGACTCGATCACCGAGGTGATTTGACGAATGACCGATAGGTCTCGACCTTCACTGAAATTCGGTACGCACTCGATTAGCCCCGCCATGTGGTAGTTCCCTCGCTGTTTGAACCCATGCTACCAAGCTTCGAAGAGATCATCGTCTCAGACGGGTTCGAGTCACGATAAGATAACCCTTTCCGCCGGCAGTCGAGCGCGGCGGGCTGTCGAGAAAAGGCCTATGAAACCATCAAGAGAAATATCGTTGACTCCTGGAAAACGCGTCCTCTTCCTAACCAAGGACGCAGATTTGATTCGCCGGCAGCTGTCCGGCAAGCTCGATCTGCAGATGGTCGATATGAAGGTGGAAGACCTGCTCGACGACATCAACACCGATACGATGACCCCCGCCTGGGCTTGCTTTCGGTACCGACCAGAGGACGTTGCGCGGAACGCCTACGCCGGGCTCATCGTAGACGGCGAAAGGCTCTTCGAAATCGATGCTCTCAAGAATGGCAATTTCGAGGTCATCGTTTCGGGGTTTCGCAAAGGGGTGGGGAGTTCGCGCGAGACTGCGGTTCAAGCAGAGAAGTGGAGCGGAATTCGGCTGGCGATCGCGGCGTCTTTCGCTCCGATTCATGCTGCGAACAATATCAATCAGGGTGTCTTGATGGGGGATCACCGGCAACTGGTGCGGCTCCAGGCCGGAGAGAGTCTTCTTCTCGAAGACTTCTACCGCGACTACGACCCCATTACCCAAATAGTTGTCCAGACCGGCGGCCTGTTCGCGTTTTCCAAGGCCCTGGCGCGCCAAGAGTTGAAGTTACCCAGTGGCCGCACCGAGCAGCGTGCGATGACAATGGCGGAAAAGATACTGGCCCGTCATGTTCGAGATGCGGCGACCGATTTTGTGCGACCCGGAGATTCCCTAGTGGTCGTTGTAGACGGCGGCTACTCGCATGAATTCACCACGGCTCAAGTGCACTATTTTTTAGGACAAGAATACGGAGCTGACTATCAGATTTCTAATCCTGAGAAGTTTGCGGTTTTCGAAGATCACTTGATCTTTGCGGATCAGGTTCCGAAGATGAGAGCGTTCCTTGATCAGATTGAAACCCTGAGACAGTTGCAGCGGGAGTTTCAGCAACACACCGGCGTGCAGGATTTTTCGGCTAAGGACGGAGTTTCACCAGGGATCTGTCACGAATTGGCTCGGGAGCGCCTCGTGGCTCCCGGAGACTTCATCTTGGCGACCGACAGCCATACATGCATGGGAGGCTGCAACAATGCCCTTACCTGGGGAGTTGGGACCACTGAATATGCGAATTTGATCTACTCAGGCTTCGCGACGGTCGAAGTTCCCG
>JAZFTL010000395.1:0-2145 GCA_036446675.1 Thermoanaerobaculia bacterium | reverse complement strand
CTGTTGTCCAACTCTGCCAGCTCAGATTCAACCGAGTTCGCAGAACCCGACAATCCGAGGATCGTTTCTCGGAAGGTGTCCAAGCTTGGAGTCCGATCCGGTAGCGAATTGGCCAGGGCGCTCAGTCTCGCCGCCACATTGAACTTGGCAGCAGGGTGCCTGACTCCCGTGGCCCCCAGACGCCTGCTGCGATTCCACTCCTCTTCAACTGCCTTGACGCAGTATCGAAGGGAACGCGCTCTTGGCTGGCCTCTCTGGGGAGTGGGGCGTGCGAACATCTCTTCCAAAATGCGAGTGATGAAGGACAGCGGAATCCCGCTGCGCCGCCATCTCTTGGCAACTTGCCAGTCGGCGGACGACAACAATAGGGGCGTTCCCCGCAGCCGGACAACAGTCTCTTCGAGAGCCTGAAAGTAAGCGTGGTCTAAATTCGCATTCTCATTGATTGAGGTCATAGATAATCTTGAGACCAAGCAATGTAAGATCCGGATTGACCTGCTCGATATACCGAGACCCTTCGGCAAGCAAGTCCGCTTGCCCGCCGGTTGCAACAACTGTCTTGACTCCTTCGACCTCCCGCAAGAGCCTCTCCAGGATACCATCGACCAGTCCAAGGTAGCCGAAATAGAGACCCGATTGCATCGCCCCGGCAGTATTGTTTGCGACGAGTTGGGGCGGCTTTCTAACATCGACTCGATACAGACGGGAGGCGTGAGAAAAGAGCGCCTCCGCCGAGATCTCCAGGCCCGGCGCGATGATGCCTCCTGCATACTCTCCAGAGCTACTTACCAGATCGAATGTGGTGGCTGTACCAAAGTCCACCACGATTACAGGAGACCCATAGAGTTCCTTGGCCGCAACTGCGTTCACGACTCGGTCTGCTCCCACTTCAGCGGGGTTCTTGTAGAGGATCGGCAGGCCTGTCTTGACATCCGGACCCACGAACACCGGCTCGTGCCCAAAAAGACTCTCGGACAAACGCTTCAAAGTCGGCGTTAAGGTGGGCACTACCGACGAAATCATGATCGCCTCAGAGTCTTCAGGATCCAGTCCTGCTCTTTCGAGAAGCGGCAGAATAAGTGAAGCATACTCATCTGCGGTACGCTCGGGATCGGTCGAGAGGCGAAATTGTGCCTTCAACGAGTCTCCTTCAAAAACGCCGAAGACAGTGTTGGTGTTGCCTACATCGACTAGAATTACCACACGCTCAATTCTCCGGAAGTACAGTCTTCTTGCTCAACAATCTCCCCACCTGACAGGGTGATTTCCCCTTCAGAAGTAGCTAGTCTGAGAAATCCCCTCTCATCAAACCCCAGAAACCTACCCGCCTGGACGCCGCTCACTGTCGAGCAGCGCATTGATTCTCCCACAGAATGCACCGTCCACTTGCGGTAGGTGTCGATAGTCGCTGTACGGTTGCGGCTCATCAATGCGATCTCCTCGATGACCAGCCGAACAACGGTCCCTGCCGCTTCACCCAGGGACACCAGGGCCACCGGCTTCGCGACGACCAGATCCAAAGAAACTGCGTTCACAGGAAGTTCATTCTCGGTCTGTGAGTGATTGACACCAACACCGATTACGGCGAATTTTCTAGATCCCTGAATCACACTCTCAATCAAGATCCCCGCAATCTTCCGACCGTCGACGAGCAGATCGTTCGGCCACTTGATTGCACACCTTGTACCCACCCACTCTCGAATCGCCCGGCAGACGCCCACCGCCGTAGCCACGGGTAGATCTTCCATTCGGTCGACCGGTCGATACGACAACAAAATCGACATATAGATGCCTTTTCCAGGCCGACCTTCCCACGGCCTTCCCCTGCGGCCCCTGCCCGAAGTCTGATCGAGAGCCAGGACAACCGACGGCGGGGGTTCTAGGTCTTGCTCCAGATAGTGGTCGGCAAAGCTACGCGCTGCACTATTGGTAGACGCAGTGGAGGCAAGAAGGATCAGATTCTCTGAGAGTCGCCGCCGTCCTCGTTGATACCCGGAAAGATACTGGACGAGTTGTTGGTTCACTCAAACTACCTGAGACGGGGTTGACTTGGCTTAAGCCAGGTCCTCCTGGAGACCACTTCTGCGCCGCGTCAGTTCGTCGAGCCGAAGTCGATTGCGCGCAACAATTTCAGCGGGGGCCTTT
>JAZFTL010000394.1:0-2270 GCA_036446675.1 Thermoanaerobaculia bacterium | reverse complement strand
AGATCGATCTGCAGCAGCTGCTCCAGGAGGAGGTCACCACCGTGCAGCCCATAGCTGAAAAGAAGGACAACCGACTCCAGGTCGAGGTTGCTCTCAACCTAAACACTATGCACGCCGACGCGATGAAGCTGCGCCAGATCCTCCTCAACCTGCTCTCCAACGCCGCTAAGTTCACCGAGTCGGGAATCATCACTTTGGGGGCTGAGCGCAGTAACCACGGCGAGGAAGAGCGGATCGTTTTCCAAGTTACGGACAGCGGCATCGGCATGACCCCGGAACAGGCAGATCGGGTCTTCGACGAGTTCGCCCAGGCCGAGGCTTCGACCGTGGGCCAATTCGGCGGCACCGGTCTCGGACTCGCCATCAGTCGAAAATTTGCGCGCCTGATGGGAGGTGAGATCACGGTGGAGAGCCACCTGGGTGAAGGCTCGACCTTCAGCGTAGACCTGCCGGTGGAAGTCCAAGACTCGGAATCCGGATAGGTCACCTAAAGCTGATTGGGGCTTAGCCGGCGTCTTTATCCGTGACCGGCTGCGGCGGCGTTCCCGCATCGGCCACCACTTGCCAGGATCCGGTCTCCTGGCGCTTCCACACCGTCAAATAGGTGCCCACCGAGGTGGTCACCATATCCCCGTCGGTAACGGTGTGCAGTTCGAAATCTCCGAGCGTGTAAGCCAAGTCACCGGACTCGGCGATCTCTACCGTGTGAGGAGTCCAGGAGAGGGTCACGGTGCGATCGGCGGCAAAAAATTCCGACCACGATTCGATGATCGCCTCCCGACCCTCACTGAGACCGCCTCCGAGAAAGACCGCTTCGGGGGCAATGAGCGATGCGAACAGCTCGGTGTCATGCTCCGCCACGGAACGGTTCAAGGCAAGGTCCGCCTGCCTCACCGCCTCTCTTGTTTCATCTAGGGTCTCCGCTTGCAGCGTCGACACCAGGGCCATGACGAGGGTGACGAAAACGCCGGTCGTCCTGAAATATCTGCTCATTTCATTGATCTCCTTGTATCTCCTTCAGCAGCCTGCGAGCCCATAGAGTTTACCCGGTGTAGAGTGTCTCAGACCCTCTAAGGAGGCGCGGACGCTGGAGTCCGCAGCAGGGCGAAGCCGACTCCGCCCACAATGGCGAATCCACCGAACGCTATGCGCCAGGTTAGCGGCTCGTGCAGAAACACGACTCCCAATAGCACCGCCACAAGGGGCGTGACCAGTACTACCAGCATCGCCGTGGTCACCGCCACGCGTTGCACGAGCCAGAAGAAGAGTACGAAGGCGAGAGCCGAACCGACCAGAGCCAGGTAGAACACCGAGAACAGTGCCATCGGAGTCCACGGGTATTGCAGCGGGCTGCCTTCCACGACAACTCCGACAGTAAGCAGAGGAATGAAACCTGCGGTCATCTGAACGAGCGAGATCAACAGCGGATCGAGGCGATTGCCGCTCGCTTTGATTGCGACATCGGCGTAGGCCGCCACAATCGCCGAGATCACCACCGCGATGCTGCCCCACAAGGCAAGCGGGCTCGAACTGGCGAGTTCCTCCGAGAAGACCAGGCCGACTCCCAGGAGTCCGACGACCGCTCCCAGGAGCCTGGCCCTAGTCAGGGGTTCCGTATGAACTCGGAAATGTGCGATGAGCAGCCCGAACAGCGGAAATGTCGCGAAGAGGAGGGCTGCCAGACCAGACGAAATGTGCTGCTCACCCCAGAATACCAGTCCATAGGGCAACGCGATGCCCAGCAAGCCGGTCCAACTCATCAGCCAGAGATCTCGCCGATTCGGTAGGGGACGGATCTTGCGCCCCAAGACCAGCACGAAAAGAGGCACCACCGCAACCGCGAATCGCAAACCGGCGAAACCTATCGGTGGGAGATCTTCCAGACCAACCTTGATGAAGAGCCAGGTCGAACCCCAGATCAGGCAGAGTGAAGACCACACAATGGCGGCTTTCAGATCTCGACTGGGAAGATCTTGGCTCGATTGAATCATCAGAGACGCTCGCAGAGCCCACTTCGAATGCTCTAACCAGTTAACAAAGGGCTAGGAGTCTGCGCGATAGAAATATCCGTAGCGAGAGAGTGGCACAGCGAGGCCAGTTTTTCGATCTTTTGAGGCGCATAGTGGTTCTACGCAACGATAAAGATCGAGAAAATGGACCGCTGTGGCGCTGTCGCAGTAGGTATATTTTCTACCGCGAAGACTCCTAGCTCAGCAATCCCAGACGACTCGGCAAACTTGCTGGGCCGTCTCCTGCAACTCTTCGAGGCT